>NZ_JBVMWB010000005.1:0-128601 GCF_055635455.1 Paracoccus sp. KKT209 | reverse complement strand
GCGGCATCCTCCCATTCGCGGTCAGTTTGGGACGACAGGCCGGTGCGGGGAAATATCTTTCCGATCTGCGGCCCAGAGGCGGGGGCTATAGCGGCGCCTCGGGATCGGTCTCGGCCCGCCAGATGCCGCGGCGGACCAGATCGCCAATGACTTGCACCGTGATCCGTTCCAACTCGTTGCTGGCGCGGCTCATGGGCTTGGCCGGGTTGCGGACCAGATAGACCGGGCGGGCCATGCGTGGCTCCACGATGGGCGCCATCACCAACTCGCCGCGCTCGACGAAGTCGATGGCGGCGGCCGGGGCGAGGATCGTGTAGCCGCTGCCGCGCGAGACCATGGTCTTGATCTGCGGCAGCGCATCCATCTCTGTCGCGATGGTCAGCGTGACGCCGCTGGTGCGGGCGTGGCGGTCGATCATCGTGCGCAGGCCGTGATGGCGCGAGGGCAGCACCATCTCGACCGGCGCCAGGTCGGCCAGGCGCACCGGGCTGCCGGGGGGCGTCACAAAGGGCCATGTGTCGGGGGCCGAGAAGAAATACAGCTCCTCGGTCATCAGCAGCGTATGCGACAGGTGCCGCACCGCGCCAATGTCGTAAAGGATGCCCAGGTCGATCGACTGATCCTCAAGCCATGTCTGGATGAAGCCGCTCATCGCCTCGACTGCGCGCAGCCGGACCTTGGGCAGCTCGACCCGGACGGTCTCGGCCAGCGGGACCGACAGGACCATCGACACCGAACTGGGCAGGCCGAAGCTGACCTCGCCCACCGCGTCATGGCCCGACTGGCGCACCGCATCCACGGCGTTCTCCAGCGCGCGGGTGATCTGTTGTGCGTGGGTCAACAGCAACTGCCCGGACTGCGTCAGCGACACGCCGCGGGGCGAGCGTTCCAGAAGCTGCACGCCCAGTTCCCGCTCGAGCGAAATGACGTGCTGGGACAGCGACGGCTGCGCGACCGACACCCGCTGCGCCGCGCCCGACAGCGAGCCTTCCTCGGCGATGGCGATGAAGTAGCGCAGCTGTCTGATATCCATCCTGTGCCCCGCATCCGCCAGATGTTTTTCTTCTTGTCCCCTACGAAAAACAGTCTGACGGGACAGGCTCGGCTGCTGCTAGCCTGGGCCGATATCATCGCAGTTCGAGGAGGAACGCAAGATGATCACACCCATCCTTCACCACTACGACCTGTCACCCTTCTGCGAGAAGATCCGCCTGGCGATGGGCCTGAAGGACCTCGACTGGATCTCGGTCAAGGTCGAAGCCGTGCCGCCGCGCCCCGCGCTGGACGCGCTGACCGGCGGCTATCGGCGGCTGCCCGTGCTGCAGCTGGGCGCCGACATCTTCTGCGACAGTGCGCTGGTCTTCGACGCACTCGAACGGCTGAAGCCGACGCCGACGCTCTATCCGCAGGGCGAGGGGCTCGCCAAAGGCCTGTCGATGTGGTGGGACCGCGCGACCTGGATTCCCGCGATCGGCGTGCTGGTCGGCCATATCGGCGAGCATCTGCCGCAGGCCTTCCTAGACGACCGGCGCGAGCACTATTTGGGTTTCGACATCTCGAAGCCTGCGATGGCGCCGCTGCTGCCGGCGCATGTCCAGCAGATGGCGACGATGGCAAGCTGGCTGGATTCGATGCTGGGGCAGGGGCACGACTTCCTGACCGGCGGGCAGCCAAGCGCGGCCGACCTGACCTGTCACCATTCCCTGTGGCTGCTGCGCGCCAATGCCGGCGCCGAGGTGATCGACGCGCAGCTCGGCCTGTCGCCGCGCGTGATCGCATGGATGGGTCGCGTCGCGGCGCTTGGTCACGGGCGCATGACCCAGATGACGCCGGATCAGGCCGTCGCGGCTGCCCGCGATACCCGGCCGGACCCCGCGCTGCTGCCGGAAGGCGATGATCCGAGCGGTCTGAAGCGGGGCACCGAGGTGACGGTGACGCCGGACGACAATGCCCGTGTGCCGGTTCGCGGGCGCCTGGTTGCCGCGAATTCGCAACAGTTGACGGTGTCGGTCAGCGGCGAGGCCGGCGACCTGCATGTCCATTTTCCGCGCGCGGGGTTCCAGACCCTGCCCGTGGCCGCCGACAGCCGCGACGCGGCATGATTCACATCCTACCGCTCGGAAAGGTCCGCCGATGAGCATCGAGACGCAGAAGCAACTGGCGCAGGACTACTTCAAGGCCTTCGCCACCAAGGACGAGGCCTGGCTGCGCCAGCATGTCAGCCCCGACTACATCCGCCGCGACACTACCTTGCCCTTCGAGGTCAAGGGTCCCGAAGGGGTGCTGCAACTGGGTGATCTGTTGCTGGGCGCCTTTTCCGAAATCGCGCTGGATGTGCGGGATGTCGTTGCCGAAGGCGACAAGGTGCTGATCCGGTTGGATTTCAGCGGTGTGCACAGCGGGCCCTTCGGCGACTATCAGGCCACCGGCAAGCGCTTTTCTGTGATGGTGCTGGACCTTTTCCGCATTCAGGACGGAAAGATCGCGGAACAGTGGCCCGCCATCGACAATCTGGGCCTGCAGCAGCAAATCGGCATGATCTGATGGTACTCAGCCCCGCCGCCAGGCGGCGGGGCCGATCTCGTGGATGGAGGCACCCTTTGTGTCCACCGCCAGCATCACCGGCATGTCCTGGACGCGGAAGCGATAGATCGCCTCCATGCCCAGATCGGTCCAGGCGACCGGCTCAGCCTCGCGGATCGCCTGCGATACCAGATAGGCCGCGCCCCCGACCGCGATCATGTAGACGGCGCCATGCGCGGCTATGGCGCGCAGCGCCTCGGGGCCGCGTTCGGCCTTGCCGATCATCACCTTGAGCCCCGTATCGCGCAGCACCCGGTCGGTAAAGCGGTCCATCCGCGTCGAGGTGGTGGGGCCGGCCGGCCCGATGACCTCGTCGCGAACCGCGTCCACCGGACCGACGTAATAGATCGCCCGACCGCGCAGATCGACGGGCAGATCCTCGCCCCGGTCCAGCACCTCGACCATGCGGCGATGCGCGGCGTCGCGTCCGGTGTAAAGCGTGCCCGACAACAGCAGGCGCTCGCCGGGCTTCAGGCTGTCCAGCAGGTCCTGATCCAGTGCGTCCAGATCGACCCGGAGGGCGCTGGCCGCCGCAACTTTTAGCGTGATCTCGGGCCAAAGTGTCAGATCGGGCGGGGTGAAGGTCGCGGGCCCGGTGCCGTCCAGGGTGAAATGGACATGCCGCGTCGCCGCGCAGTTGGGGATCAGCGCCACCGGCAACGAGGCCGCATGGGTCGGGAAGTGCCGGATCTTGACGTCGAGAACGCTGGTCAGTCCGCCCAGGCCCTGCGCCCCGATCCCGAGGTTGTTCACCCGCTCGAAGATGTCCAGCCGCAGCCGCTCGGCCCCGTCCTGCGGGCCACGCTCGCGCAACGCGTCGATGTCGATCGGATCGTTCAGCGACTCCTTGGCCATCGCCATCGCCATGTCGACGCTGCCGCCGATGCCGATGCCCAGCATCCCCGGAGGGCACCAGCCCGCGCCCATGCCCCGGACCTGATCGACCACCCAATCGGCCACCGAAGCTGACGGGTTCAGCACCGCGAACCGGGTCTTGTTTTCGGACCCGCCGCCCTTGGCCGACACCGTGATGTCGACGCGATTGTCCGCCACCATCCGCGTCTGGATCATCGCGGGCGTGTTGTCGCCGGTGTTCCTGCGCGCATCGAACGGGTCGCGCACCACCGAGGCGCGCAGCGGGTTGCTGTCCAGCAGATAGGCCCGGCGCACGGCTTCGTCGACGATCTCCTGCAAGGGGCGCTGCCAATCCAGCCGCGTCTGAACACCGATATCTACGAACACGTTCGCCACCCCGGTATCCTGGCAGATCGGCCGCTGGCCCAGGGCGCACATGCGCGAATTCACCAGGATCTGCGCGATGGCATCCCGCGCCGCGGGGCTTTCCTCGCGCGCGTGGGCGCGGGCCATCGCGGCGATGAAATCGGGCGGATGGTAGCAGGCGATGAATTGCAGCGCCTCCGCGACGCTGTCGATGACATGGCTTTCGGTGATCGGGTCCATCGGCCTCTCCCTCGCTGCGCGAAGTTTGCCACGGACGGTCCAGCGCAGGAACCCGAACGGCAAGAAGGAAAAGCTATCGCCTCTAGCGCAGGTTGCTATTTTCCCGCCGCGCCTTTCAGCCGCTAACCTTTCCTCAGCGGAGCGCGGTGCCGGCGGGCGGGGAAAGCCTTGAGGGTCGCGGGACATCGCCATCTGGGAGGATAGCATGAAGACGTTTCTGACGACGGTCGCCGCGGCGGCCCTGATCTCGACTGCCGCCACGGCGCAGGATGGCCCGGTCCGCATTCTGGCGCTGGACGACCTGACGGGGATGTATTCGGGCAATGGCGGGCCGAACACGGTGCGCTCGATTCAGATGGCCGTGGACGACTTCGGCGGCGAGGTGCTGGGCCAGCCGATCGAGGTGCTGTCGGCCGACCACCAAAACAAGCCGGATGTGGGTTCCGCCCTCGCGCAGCGCTTCATCGACGAGCAAGGCGTCACGATGATGGCGCTTGGCGGGTCCAGCGCGGTCGGTCTGGCCGCGCAGGGACGGGCCGGCGAGGCGGGAGTGATCTCGATCAGCTCGGGCGGCTATGCGCCGAACTTCTCAGGCGATCAGTGCACACCCTATTCGATCCACTGGGCGCCCACCACGCGCGAGCTGGCGCGCGGCGTCGCCGGTGCCGTTGTCGAGCAGGGCGGCGACAGCTGGTATCTGCTGACGGCGGACTATGTCTTCGGTCATGCACTGGCCGCCGATGCCACTGCAGCGGTCGAGGCCGCGGGCGGCTCGGTCCTCGGTCAGACGGTGCATCCGCTGAACACGAACGACATGGCATCGGCGCTGCTTTCGGCGCAGGGTTCAGGAGCGAAGGTCTTCGGGCTGGCCAACGCCGGCACCGATCTTGAGACCACCATCAAGCAGGCGGCACAGATGGGGCTGTCGGGCAACCTCGCGGCCATGCTGGTCTTCGACAACAACGTTCAGGCCCTCGGGCTCGAGGCCGCGCAGGGCATTCGCACGACGACGTCTTTCTACTGGGACCACAACGATGCCAGCCGCGCCTACGGCACTCGCCTGATGGAGATGAACGGCGGGCAGGTGCCGACCATGGGCCATGCCGGGGCCTATGCCTCGACGCTGCACTACCTGCAGGCGGTTGAATCCGCCGGCACGACCGATCCGGATGCGGTGATCGCGGCCATGAAATCGAACCCGATCACCAGCGGCATCTTCGAGAATGCCACCATCCAGGAAAACGGCCGCGTTGTCATGGATATGCTTCTGGTCGAGGTGAACACGCCCGACGAGTCGACCGGCCCGACCGATCTGTATGACGTGATCGCCACGATCCCGGGCAACAGCCTGTTCCTGCCGGCCGCCGACAGCGGCTGCCCGCTGACCGAGAATTGAGGCCGGCGATGAAGCTGCTGAAAAGCACGACCTCGCCCTTTGCCCGGCTGGCCCATGCCATGCTGATCGAGGCCGGCGCCACCCTCCAGGTGGAGCTACTGAACCCCTGGGCGGACCCGGATGCGCTGACCCGGGTGAACCCTGCCCGCCGGGTGCCGACGCTGATCCTGGACGATGGCACGATCCTGACCGAGGCCATGCTGATCGCCCGGCACGCCGTGACGCTCAGCCCCGCGGATTCGCATCTGCGGGCCGAAGACCCGCAGCAGCTCTCGATCGCGGGTATGGGCTTCGGGATGATCGAGGCGGCGGTCTACATCATGACCGGGCGCAAGATCACCTCGGACGATCTGGCGATCACCGAGTTCGACAGCCATCCGGTGGCCAAGCGGCGCCGCCGGGCCATGGCCGAGGGGCTGACGCAGCTGGAGGCGCGGGCGGATCACCTGTCGCGCGAGCGTCTCGGCCTGGGCGAGCTGATCGTGGCGGACGCGATCCAGTATATCGACTTCCGCTTCCCGCGCGCCGAGTGGCGCCCGGCGATCCCGCGGCTGGACGGCTGGCTGCGGGACGCGATGGCGCATCCGTCTCTGCGCGACACCGTGCCGTCATGAGCGGGGTGGCCACAGCGGCAGCACGCGCGCCGGCGGCCGCGGTGCTGTCGGCGCGCGGCCTGACCAAGCGCTTCGGCGGCTTCACGGCCACGGACAACGTGACGCTGGATGTGGCCGAAGGCACGATCCACGCGCTGATCGGCCCGAACGGAGCAGGGAAGTCGACGCTTTTCGCGCTGCTGACCAAGTTCCACACGCCCAGTTTCGGCCAGATCCTGCTGGACGGCGAGGACATCACCCGTCTGGCGCCGCCCGCGATCGTGCGCCGGGGCATGGTGCGCTCGTTCCAGATCTCGGCGGTGTTTCCGCACCTGACTGTGCTCGAGAATGTCCGCGTTGCGCTGCAGCGCCGCCACGGGCTGGATCGCCAGTTCTGGCGCCCGGCCAGCTCGCTGCAGCGGCTGGACCGGCAGGCGATGGACCTGCTGGAGCAGGTAGGCCTTGCCGGGCAGGCGGGGTCCGACGCGGCGGCGCTGTCCTATGGCCGCAAGCGCACGCTGGAGATTGCGACGACGCTTGCGCTCGAGCCGCGCGTCATGCTGCTGGACGAGCCGATGGCGGGGATGGGCCGTGAAGATGTCGCGCTGGTCGAGGCGCTGATCCGCCGCGTCGCCAAGGGGCGCACGATCCTGATGGTTGAGCACAATCTGGGTGTGGTCGAGACGCTGGCCGATCGCGTCACGGTGCTGGCCCGCGGCGCTGTGCTGGCTGAGGGCTCGTTCGCCGAGATCCGCGCCAATGACGAGGTGCGCCGCTCGTACATGGGGGCCGATCATGACTGACCTTCTGAACATTCGCGGGCTGCAGGGCTGGTACGGGGAAAGCCACGTCCTGCACGGCATCGACGTGACCGTCCGCCCCGGCGAGACCGTGGCGCTGATAGGGCGCAACGGCGCCGGCAAGACCACGACCCTGCGGGCGCTGATGAACCTGCTGGACAGGCGCGAGGGCGCCATCGTGATGGACGGACAGGACCTGATGAACCTGCCGCGGCACCGCGTAGCCGCGCATGGTCTGGGTTATGTCCCCGAAGAGCGGGGCATCTTCACGACGCTCTCGGTGGCCGAGAACCTGCGCCTGCTGCCGCGCACCGGCGCGGGCATGAGCGATGCCCAGATCTTCGAGTTCTTTCCCAACCTGCAAGAGCGTCTGGCCTCGGACGGCGGTAAGCTGTCGGGCGGCGAGCAGCAGATGCTGGCGATCGCGCGCGTCCTGCGCACCGGGCCGCGTCTTCTGCTGCTGGACGAGCCGACCGAGGGGTTGGCCCCGGTGATCGTGCAGCGCATCGGGCACATGTTGCGGGCGCTAAAGGCTCAGGGCCTGGCGATGCTGCTGGTCGAGCAGAACCTCGCTTTTGCGCGGGGACTGGCCGACCGTTTCTACCTGATCGAGAACGGCCGTATTGCCGGCAGCTTCGCGCGTGACGAATTCGAGGCGAACGCTGACCGCATCGCCGCCATCGTGGGGGTCTGACATGGCCGAGTTTCTGGGCATCCCGCTGCCGGTCCTGTTCGGGCAGCTTCTGATCGGCCTGTTCAACGGCGCGTTCTATGCGATCCTCAGCCTTGGGCTGGCGATCATCTTCGGGCTACTGCGCGTCATCAACTTCGCCCATGGCGCGCTTTACATGCTGGGGGCCTTCGCGGCCTATCTGCTGGGAGAATGGCTGGGCCTGTCCTTCTGGGCGCTGCTGATCGTCGCGCCGCTTGCCGTCGCCGTGTTCGCCGCGGGGGTTGAACGGCTGCTTTTGGCGCGGCTGCAGGGGCTGGACCCGCTCTACGGGCTGCTGCTGACCTTCGGCCTTGCCCTCGTGATCGAGGGGATGTTCCAATGGCGCTTCGGCGTTGCCGGCCAGCAATTCGCCATGCCGGCGCAGCTGTCGGGCACTACCATCCTGGGGCCGCTGTTCCTGCCTCATTACCGCGTCTTTGTCATCATCGCGGCACTGGCCGTCTGCCTGGCCACCTGGGCCGCGATCGAGCGCACGCGCATCGGCGCCATCCTGCGTGCCGCGACCGAGAACCGGCCGCTGGCCGAGGCCTTCGGCTTTAACGTGCCGCTGCTGATGACCGCCACCTATGCCTTCGGCGCCGCGCTGGCGGGCTTTGCGGGAGTTCTGGCCGCGCCGGTTTTTCAGGTCAGCCCGCTGATGGGCACGAACCTCATCATCGTGGTCTTCGCGGTGGTGGTGATCGGCGGCATGGGATCGATCGGCGGCGCGATCCTGGCCGGGCTGATGCTGGGCCTCGCCGAAGGCCTCACCAAGGTCGTCTATCCCGAGGCCTCGAACATCATCGTCTTCGTCATCATGGCGATTGTCCTGTTCTTCCGTCCGGCCGGCCTGTTCGGCAAGGCCGCCTGAGGTGCCCTCCATGACCGATACGACCGTTTCCGCCCCCGTCCGGCCCAGCCTGTGGCGCTTTGCAATGCTGGCCCTTTTGCTGGCGCTGCTGGCCGTGGCACCGACGCTGGCCTACCCGCTGTTCGTGATGAAGTTGCTGTGCTTCGCGTTGTTCGCGTCGGCCTTCAACCTGCTGCTGGGCTATACCGGGCTTTTGTCCTTCGGCCATGCGACCTTCTTCGGGGGCGCGGGCTATGTCACCGCCCATGCGATCAAGGCCTGGCAGTTCGAGCCGCTTGCGGCCATCCTTCTGGGAACCGGGGCGGCAACACTTATGGGCGCGCTGATGGGGGTCGTCGCGATCCGCAGGCAGGGCATCTACTTCGCCATGACCACGCTGGCGCTATCGCAGATGGCCTATTTCCTGTTTCTGCGCGCGCCGTTCACCAATGCCGAGGACGGCATCCAGAACGTGCCCCGCGGCGCGCTGCTGGGGATCGTAAACCTGAACGACATCACCAACCTCTACCTTTTGGTCGCGGCGGTCTTCATCATCGGCATGGCGATCATCTGGCAGGTGATCCACTCGCCCTTCGGCCATGTCTTGCGCGCCATCCGCGAGAACGAGACCCGCGCTCAGTCCTTGGGCTACCGGGTCGACCGCTACAAGCTGGGCGCCTTCGTCATCTCGGCCGGCCTGACCGGACTGGCGGGGGCGACGAAGGTGCTGGTCTTCCAGATCGCCACGCTGAATGATGTCTCGTGGCAGATGTCGGGTTCGGTGATCCTGATGGGGCTACTGGGCGGCGTCGGCACGGCGGCCGGCCCGACCGTCGGCGCGGGCCTGATCATCACCATCGAGAACTACCTCGCCACCAGCGGATTCCCCGTGCAGGTCATCCTGGGCCTGATCTTCATTCTCTGCGTGCTGATGTTCCGTCAGGGCATCGTCGGCACGCTGGCCGCACGTCTGCGGCGTCGCTGACCAACCCGGAGCCTCTCATGTCCCTTCCCCTGACCGGTTTGAAAGTCGTTGCAGTCGAGCAGGCGGTCGCCGCGCCCTTCGCCACCTCGCGGCTGGCCGATGCCGGGGCCGAGGTCATCAAGATCGAGCGTCCCGAGGGTGATTTCGCGCGCGGCTACGACGCCGCGGCTGCCGGCCAGTCCAGCTATTTCGTCTGGCTCAACCGCGGCAAGACCTCGGTGGTGATGGACCTCACGGACCCGGCCAACAAGAGCCGCTTCGCCGCGCTTGTCGCCGGCGCCGACGTGCTGGTGCAAAACCTCAAGCGCGGCGCGCTGGCGCGCTTGGGTTTTGCGCCCGAAGATCTGCTGACGCGCCATCCGCGCCTCATCACCTGTTCGATCACCGGCTACGGTGAGGGCGGCCCGCTCGCCGACCGCAAGGCCTATGACCTGCTGATCCAGGCGGAATCGGGTTTGTGCTCGATCACCGGCGGCCCGTCCGAGCCGTCGCGCGTCGGCATGTCGATCGTGGATGTGGCGACCGGGGCCACGGCCCATGCGGCCATCCTCGAGGCGCTGATAGCGCGCGGCATCACCGGGCGCGGGGCGAACATCTCGGTGTCGATGTTCGACGTGATGGCCGACTGGCTGACCGTGCCACTGCTGAACCACGAAGCGGGCAACAGTCCCAAGCGCGTCGGCATGGCCCATCCCTCGATCTCGCCCTACAGCGCCTTTGCCACCGCGGACGGGCAGCTGATCCTGATTTCGATCCAGAGCGACCGGGAGTGGCGCAAGCTGGCCGAGGTTTTCCTGGGCCAGCCCGAACTGGGCCGCGATGCGCGCTTTGCCACCAACGTCGCCCGCGTTGCGAACCGCGCGCAGACGGATGCCATCGTGGCCGATGCCTTTGCCGCCATGACCGCCGAAGAGGCCGAGGCGCGGCTGCTGCAGGCCGACGTCGCGCTGGCGCGCGTCAATGACATGGCGGGCCTGTCCGCCCACGCGCATCTTCGCCGGATCACGGTCCAGACGCCGAACGGACCGGTCCGCTATCCGGCCCCCGCGCCCGTCATCGCAGGCGCGGCGCGGGATTACCGGCCCGTTCCCGCAATCGGCGAGGCGCAGCCATGAACTTTTCGCTCCCGATCGCCCCACTTTTCGTGCCCGGTGACCGGCCCGAGCGCTTTGCCAAGGCGGCGGCTTCGGGCGCCGACGCGGTCATCATCGATCTCGAGGATGCCGTGGCGCCCGAAGCCAAGGCGCGGGCACGCGGGAACCTTCGCGCCGGGCTGATCGAGACGCCCGTGATCTTGCGGGTCAACGCCATGGGCACCGCCTGGCACGACGAGGACATCGCCGCGGCCATCGCGGCAGAGGCCGGCGCGGTGATGCTGCCCAAGGCCGAGGACCCCGCCGCAATCGCCGCCCTGACCATGCGACTGGACGGAATGCCGGTGCTCGCCCTGATCGAGAGCGCGCAGGGGCTTGCGGCGGCACGTCAGATCGCCCGCATCCCCGGAGTCACCAGCCTGGCCTTCGGGTCGGTCGATTATTCCCTGGATCTTGGAATGGCCCACCGGCCCGAGCTGCTGCTGCCCGCGCGCAGCGAACTGGTGCTGGCCGCGCGGCTCGGGGAACTCCTGCCGCCGCTCGATGGGGTGACGACACAGCTGGATGACATCTCGGTCACGCAGGCGGATGCGCGCCATGCCCGCGAGCTTGGGATGGGCGGCAAGATGTGCATCCATCCGCGCCAAGTCACGCCGGTGCAGCAGGCCTTCCTGCCCTCCGAGGCCGAACTGGCCTGGGCCCGCCGAGTCCTCGGCGCCGCAGAGGGCGCGTCGGCTCTGGATGGCGAGATGATCGACCGCCCAGTGCGCGAACGCGCGCAGCGCATCCTTCGCGCGCACCCCGGCTGACATGGGCGCCGCGCGCCGGACCGAAGGCAGGGGTCGGACCCGCTTATAGCCGATGGGTATGGCCCCCATGACAAAGCGGTATTTCACCTTGGACGCCGCTTGCGGCAGGCTGAGCCTGCTGACGCGACGACCGGAGGGACGGCCTTGATTCAATCCTCGAGCGACGAATACCAGGATATTCGCGACGCGGTGCGTGCGCTCTGCGCTGAGTTTCCCGACGAGTACCACCGCCGCATCGACGCCGAGCGCGGCTATCCCGAGGCTTTCGTCGATGCCCTGACCAAGGCTGGCTGGATGGCCGCCCTGATCCCTGAGGAATACGGCGGCTCGGGCCTGGGGCTAACCGAAGCCTCGGTCATCATGGAAGAGATCAACCGTGCCGGCGGCAATTCGGGCGCCTGCCACGGCCAGATGTACAACATGAACACGCTGCTGCGGCACGGCTCCGAGGCGCAGCGGCGCGATATTCTGCCCCGGCTGGCCTCGGGCGAGCTGCGGCTGCAGTCGATGGGCGTGACCGAGCCGACGACCGGCACCGACACGACGCGCATCAAGACGACCGCCGAGCGGCGGGGCGACCGCTATGTGATCAACGGCCAGAAGGTCTGGATCAGCCGCGTGCAGCATTCGGACCTGATGATCCTGCTGGCGCGGACCACGCGGCTGGCCGAGGTGACGCGAAAGTCCGAGGGCCTGTCGATCTTCCTCGTCGACGTCAAGCAGGCGATGGCCTCGGGCATGGCGGTGCGGCCCATCGCGAACATGGTCAATCACGAAACGAACGAGCTGTTCTTCGACAATCTCGAGATCCCGGCCGAGAACCTCATCGGCGAAGAGGGGCAGGGGTTCCGCTACATCCTGACCGGGCTGAACGCCGAGCGGGCGCTGATCGCGGCCGAATGCATCGGTGACGGCTACTGGTTCATCGACCGCGTCACCCGCTATGCCGGCGAGCGCATCGTGTTTGGCCGCCCCATCGGCCAGAACCAGGGCGTCCAGTTCCCCATCGCCGAAAGTTATATCGAGATCGAGGCTGCGAACCTGATGCGCTACAAGGCGTGCCGCCTGTTCGACGCCGACCAGCCCTGCGGCGCCGAGGCGAACATGGCGAAGTATCTCGCCGCCAAGGCCAGTTGGGAGGCCGCCAATGCCTGCATCCAGTTCCACGGCGGCTTCGGCTTTGCCTGCGAGTACGATATCGAACGCAAGTTCCGAGAAACGCGCCTCTATCAGGTCGCGCCGATTTCAACGAACCTGATCCTGTCCTATATCGCCGAGCATGTGCTTGGCCTGCCGCGCAGCTTCTGACCAGCTCAGCCCAACGACCAGGCCGCTGGACTTGGCATTTCTGCACCGGAAAAGGATGCATGCGATGGATGTCGATCTGGAACATCTCCGGCACTGGATCGGCCGGACCGAGGCCAGCGTCGAGCCGCTGACGGCTGCGCTGGCCGAACGGTTTCTGGCAACGCTGGATCGTGACGGAGGCATCGAAGACGGGCAAGTCGCGCCACCTCTGATCCATCTGTGTCTAACGCAGCCGGCGGCCCGCTCGTCCGAGCTTGGCCCGGACGGGCACCCCGCACGGGGCGGCTTTCTGCCGCCGGTGCCCCTGCCGAACCGGATGTGGGCGGGCGGCGCGTTCCGGTTCATCGCGCCGCTGCGGGTCGGCAGCAGTGTAACCCGCCGGTCGCGCATCCTCGATGTGCAACTGAAGCAGGGGCGCAGCGGTCCCTTGTGCTTCGTGACGGTGGAACACGAGATTTCGGGCGATGGCGCGCTGGCGGTGGTTGAGACCCAGGACATCGTCTATCGCGGCAGCACCGCCGCAGCGTCCGTAACCGCTGCCCCTCCCGCGCCCTCAGGCGCACATCGCCGCCAGATCGAGGCGGGGGCGACCCTGCTGTTCCGCTATTCGGCGCTGACCTTCAACGGTCACCGGATCCATTACGACCGGCCCTATGCCACCACGCAGGAAGGCTATCCTGGCCTGGTGGTGCATGGTCCGCTGCAGGCGACCCTGCTGGCACATCTGGCGCAGGATCTGAGGGGTGCGCCGCCGCGAGAGTTCTGGTTCCGCAGCCTCTCGCCGCTGTTCGACAATGCAGGCTTCAACCTTCATGCGGTCGATGACGGGGCGTCGATGTCCTTGTGGACTGCGCGCGACGGCGGACCGGTTGCTATGCAGGCGACAGCATTCTGGTGAGGCAGGCGGGCTTCCCCGTCAGATCTTGCGCAGGACGCGCAGCGCATAGGGCTGGCGCAATGCAATAGAGCCTGGCGAGGCCAGTTCGGGCTGTAGCGCGGCGACGATTTCTTTCCGATCCGCAGCAAGGGTGTCGCCGGTGATGTGGTGGCTCTGCCGCAGATGTGCGTGAAGCGCGCCGATACTGGCAAAAATGTGCAGAACATCGAACCTCTCGGACCGCAGGCAGGTCCATTGCTCCTGCATCCCGTCTGGCATCGTCTGGCTGGTCGCTGCTTCTGCGCTGAGCGCCGGGAACGATGAACTTTCCGCCAAGGGCGTCACGGCGATCAGCACGCCGTGCCGCCGCAGGACGCGGCCGATCTCCAGTTGCGCTTCAGCTTGGTGCAGCACGCCGGCCGCATTCGGAAGAATGACCGCACCGAAGCTTGCCGCCTTGCAGGGGATGCGCGTGGCTGGCGCTGAGTAGAAGGTCGGACCCGGCACGCGGCGACGGGCCAGGTCGATGGCGGCCAGGTCGGGATCGACGCCGGTCACGGCGTAACCCCGACGTACCAGCTTTGCGGACAGATCCCCGCGCCCGCAGCCGAGGTCCAGAACCCGCCGCACACGCTCGGCGGCAAGGACCTGCAGGATTGCCTCGACCAGCGCCTCTGGACCCACAGTTTCGGGGCCAGGGCCCTGCGGTGCTGCCTGCGACGGACCGTCCTCGCGCATCGCCTCTTTATCTCGCTTGACGTCAGAGCCTTCTGACGCGGCCTCAGATCGTGCGGCCGCCGTCTACCTCCAGAATGACGCCGGTGATGAATTCGGCCTCGTCCGAACCGAGATAGAGCGCCGCATTCGCGATGTCCTTGGGCTCCGACAGGCGGCCGAGCGGGATGGTGGCGATGAACTTCGCGCGGTTCTCGGGCGTGTCGGGCATGCCCATGAACTGCTCCAGCAGGCCGGTCACGCCCATCACGGGCGCGATGCCGCAGACGCGGATCTTGTCAGGGGCAAGTTCCACGGCCAGCGAGCGGGTCATCAGGTTCACCGCCCCTTTCGACGAATTGTACCAGGTCAGGCCGGGGCGCGGCCGGATGCCGGCCGTCGAGCCGACATTCAGCATCACCCCGCCGCCCTGCTGGCGCCAGACCTGCACGCAGGATTTGGTCATGTGGAAGATCGACAGGACGTTGATGTCGTAGATCTTTCGGAAGGTCGCCTCGTCCGTTTCCATCAGGGGACGATTGGGATTGGTCCAGCCGGCATTGTTGACCACGATGTCGAGGCGCCCGAAGGCTTCCACCGTCCGGTGGACGGCGGCCTGGACCTGATCGCCGTTCGAGACGTCGCAGGTGACGGCGATCGCGTTTTCCCCCAACTCGCGGGCGACGCGGTCCGCGCCGTCGCCGTTCAGGTCCACCACCGCGACCTTGGCCCCCTCGCGGATATAGGTTTCGGCGATCCCCTTGCCGAACCCCGAGGCCGCCCCGGTCACCATTGCCGTCTTTCCGTTCAGGCGCATGTTCGCCTCCTTCCTTGTCATGGGTTGCGCCAGCTGCCCCGGGAGCGCTCAGGCCCCGGTGCCGGCCGGCTCCAGCGAGCCCTCGCTGACCTCGCCGCGTTCGATGACCAAGGTCCGGTTCGCGAAGCCGCGCAGGAGCGCCGGGTTGGACTCGGTGATGATCAGCGTGATGGTCTTGTCGGCATCGCGCAGGGCCCGCAGTGCGGCCGCGTATCGCTGCGCCAGTGCCGGGGCGAGGCCTTGGAAGGGCTCGTCCAGCATGACCAGCCGCGTGCCCGACATCAGCGCGCGGCCCAGGGCGACCATCTTGCCCTGTCCGCCCGAAACGTTGCCTGCTGGCCTGGCGGCCATATCGCGCAGCTCGGGCAGGATCTCGTAGACGCGGGCGAGGCGCCGACGCGTCTCGGCGCCGTCGATCCGCGCGGCCTGGGCCGGCAGCAGGATGTTCTCCTCAACCGTGAAGGCCGAGAACAGGCGCCGGTCCTCTGGCGAGTACCCGATCCCGAGACCGGGGCGCTTGGGCGGGGGCACGTTGTCCAGCCGCGTGCCATCGAAACGAATCTCGCCGGTGACACGGGTGAAGCCCATGATGCTGCGCAGAAGCGTCGTCTTGCCCGCCCCGTTGCGGCCGATCAGGGCCAAGGTGTCCGAGGCGTCGACCCGAAAGTCGAGATCGCGCAGGATTTCGATGATGCCGATCGAGGCGCGGACACTCCGGAATTCCAGCATCAGGCGATCTCCTCTCCGATCACGTCGCGGATGACATCGGGATGGGCGAGAACCTCATGGGGTGTGCCGCGCAGCTGCACCTTGCCCGTGTTCCAGACCGCGACCTCGTCGGCGTGGCGACTGACGATGCCCATGTCATGCTCGACGAAGACCGATGTCACCTGCGCCTTGGCCAGGGCGGCAATCAGGATCTCCATCACCTTGTGCTTTTCCGACGAGGCAACGCCGGATGTCGGCTCGTCCAGGAGCAGAAGCCGGGGCTTCAGCGCCAGCGCCACGGCGATGTCGATAAGCTTGCGCTGGCCCTCGGACAGCTCGACCACGGGGCGGTTCGCGACATCGGCGCAGTTCACCATCTCGAGCAGGTTCATCATCTCGTCGCGCTGCGCGATCCGGTGCATGGGCCGCAGCGGATTGCGCAGCCCCTCGCGGGCCGAGGCCGAGATCAGCAGGTTCTCGAGCGCGGTGTGCTCTGTGAAGAGCTGCGGGATCTGAAAGGCGCGGGCGACGCCGCGCTTCACGATCTTGCGCGGCGGCAGCGGTGTGACGTCCTCGCCCTCGAAGAAGACCTTGCCCGAGCTGGGCTTGATCCAGCCCGTGCAGATGTTCAGGAAGGTCGTCTTGCCGGCGCCGTTGGGGCCGATGATGGCCAAGTTGCGCCCGGCGTCGATGCGGACGCTGACCTTGTCGGCTGCGGTGATGCCGCCGAACTTGATGGTCAGATCGCGGGTTTCCAGAAGCGGCGCCGCAGTCATGCCCGAGTTCCTCCGTCGCGATGCCGGCCGATCAGCCGGTCGAAGATGCCCATGATGCCCCCCGGCGCGAAGAGAATGATGATCAGCAGGAACACGCCCAGCAGCAGCTGCCAGATATCTGCGGCGAAGGCCGAGGCGTAGATCCGCACCATCTCGTAGATCAGCGCGCCAATGAAAGCACCGCGGACCGAGCCCGCGCCGCCCAGCACCGCGATGAAGACCATCTCGGCCGAGCGCACCCACCAGACATATTCGGGCGTCACCACGCCCTGCGTCATGCCCATCAGCGATCCGCCCAGCCCGCAGAGCACCGCCGACAGCACGTAGCCCGACAGCAGCACCCGGCGCGGCGACAGGCCCAGATATTCCAGCCGCGTCTCGTTCGTTTTCAGCGTCTGGAACAGCTGCCCCGCCGGAGAGGCGAGCCAGCGCAGCGTGAACCATCCGCAGCCGACGACCAGCGCCAGCGCCAGATAGAACAGGACCAGCTCGAACTCCGAGCGGCCGAGCTGCTGGCCCAGAACCGAGGGCCGCGTCAGCCGGATGCCGTCGGCGCCGCCGGTATAGTGGTAGAACTTCTCGAGGATCGACCAGAAGATCATCGAGAAGGCGAGGTTCAGCATCCCGAAAAAGATGCCGCGATATCGCACTACGAACAGTCCCACCAGCACACCCGACAGCGCCGCGCCTAATGCGCCCGCCAGCAGCACCAGGACCAGATCGGCCCCCGGCATGGCGGTGACGAGGAACGCCCCGGCATAGGCCGAGATGCCGAAGAACAGCGCGTGACCGAACGAGACCTGCCCGGCGCGCAGGATCACCGTCACGCCCAGAACGGCCAATCCTTTAGCGAGAGCCAGATTGATCAGCAGCTGAAGCTGGGGCGCCAGCAGAGGCACCGCGACAAGGGCAAGGACGGCAAGCGCCGTCAGGATGGTGCGCGGCGACAGGCCGGGCGAGGCGGACATTTCGGTCCGGGTTTCGCGAAGGCTCATGTCCTCTCCTTAGATCTTGCGGGCGACAGGGCTGCCGAACAGCCCCTCGGGCCGCACCAGCAGGACCAGCACCATGATCAGATAGGGCACCAAGACCGCGACCTCGGGCCAAAGGTAGACGGCGTAGGAACGGCCCAGCCCGATCATCAGCGCGGCCACCGCGGCCCCCTCGATCTGGCCCAGACCAGCCGTGGCGATGACGGCAAAGGACAGCACGATCATGTTCGCCCCCATTCCCGGCAGGATCGAGGTGGTGGGCGAGGCCAAGGCGCCGCCCAACCCGGCCAGGATGGCGCCGACGATGAAGGTGAACAGGAAAACCTTGTCCGCGTCGATGCCGATGGACTGAGCGGCTTCGCGGTCCTCGGTCGTGGCGAGGATGAGCTTGCCGATGATCGTGTGGCGCAGGAAGATGCGCAGCCCCAGCAAGAGGACCAGCGCGACCACTGGCAGCAGGATCAGCTGGTAGACCGTGTAGGTCACGCCGAAGACGGTGACATTTCCAAGCGCCTGCAGGGCGCTGGCCTGGAAATACGGCTGGGTGCCCCAGACAAGGCGCTGCACGTCCTCAAGGATCATGAAGACCGCAAACGTTACCAGCAATTGCAGCACCTCAGGCTTGTTGTAGATGCGGCGCAGCAGCAGCCACTCGATCGGTCCGCCCAGGAGGACGCCCACCAGCACCGCCGAGACGATCATCAACGGAAAGGCTAAGATCGGGGCAAATCCGAGCGCGAGGAACCAGGCTGTCAGCGAAGCCGTCGCATAGGCCCCGATCGCGTAGAGCGAGCCGTGGGCCACGTTCAGGATGCGCATGACGCCGAAGATCAGCGTCAGCCCGAGCGCCACGATGAAGATCAAAGCCGCATAGGAAATGCCGTCGAACAGTGCCAGCAGGAAAATGGTAAGGTTCATCGACGGGTCCCTTCCGTGAAGACAAGCGGGGGCCCGGCATTGCGGGCCCCGGTTACTGCCTTACTCAGTTCTCGAAGCTGTCCGACTCGATGTTCTCGAGGTAAGACGCGTCGAGCCCCTTGATCCAGTCCAGCGAGTTCTCACCCACCGGCGGCAGAAGCTGCGCGCCGTCGTAGATGCGGATGTCCTCAAGCGTGGCGAAGGGATATTCGCCAGCCTGCACGCTGGTTCCCAGCAGCTGCGCCTCGACGCCCTGATTGTCCTCGCGCAGCGTGATCGGGCGGCCGAAGGCTTGGAACTCGAGCTCCTCGAAGGCGGCCAGAAGCTGCTCTTCGGTCGGCCACTCGACGTCGTTTTCGTCGATGGCCTTCTCGTAGGCCGATTTCATCGCCTCCAGTGCCTGCGCCGCGTGGAAGACTGAATAGATCGGGATGCTGCCCGTGGTTTCGCGGAACTCGGTGATGAAGGCCTGGAAGTCCTCGTCGTCGCGCTGCTCGGGATGCAGGAAGTAGTGGTCCCCGCGTGCGCCGACGATATGTCCGGCGGGCAGGCTGGAGCCGAGCCGTTCGAGCGAGCTTTCCGCCAGCGGCAGCACGAAGGTTGTGTTGTTCATCAGCCCGCGCTGGAACGCCTGCTGCACGAACGTGTCCAGATCGCCGCCCCACGAGGTGGACAGGATCACGTCCGGCGACAGCGCCTGCAGGCGCGAGATCTCGGCCGAGTAGTCCGGCGCGCCGAAGGCGGGGAAGAACTCGCCCACGATCTGGGCATCGGGTTTGAGCACGCGCAGCGCGTTCGAGAAGATGTCCCAGCTGTCGCGGCCCCAGGCATAGTCCTGGTTCACGACCGCGATGGTCTGGAAGTCGGGCTTGGTCTCGAGCAGATAGAGCACCGTGGCCATCATCTCGGCGGTGGCGTTGGCCTGGGTGCGGAAGACGTAGTCATAATCCGCTTCTTCAAAGATGCGCTGCGTGCCGCAATCCCACATCAGGTTGGGCACCTGCAGATCCTCCGCCAGCGGCGCGAGGGTCTGGCAGTTGCCCGACGAGATCGAGGCCATCATCACCTCGGCCTCGGCGGCGACGCGACGGAACTCGCTGGTCAGCGCCTCGGCGCCCGCACCCTCGTCGATGTAGGTCACGCGGACGGGCACGCCGTTGATCCCGCCGTCCTCGTTCAGCTTGCGCACGAGGATCTCCATGCCCTCACGCGCCGGAACCCCGAAGACCGAGGCGGGACCTGTGAGGAAGGTCGTCATCCCGACCTGCAACTCGAATGGCTTGTCCTGCGCGAACGCGGAAAGCGGCAGCATCGCGCAGAGTGCGGTCGTGGCTAGAAAGCGTTTCATTCTGTCCTCCTTTGGATGATGTCGCTCAGCGGATGGCGATCGGGTTGATCATCATCTGCACCGCGCCCTTGACCCGTGCCTGGCCCAGCACGAACATGAACTCGTTGACGCCATCGGCGGCCAGTTCACGCGTGTCCATGTTCTCCAGGATGTAGATGCCGTTATGCGCCTGCAGGATCTGGTGGGCGCGGAACGCCTCGCCTTCGGTTTCCGCGGGAACGACCTCCATGCCCCACGTGTCGGCGCCGACGGCCATCACGCCGATCTCGGCCAGATATTCGGCGCCGGTGACGCCCAGTCCGGGCTCGGCCGCGGCGTAACGCGCGGGATCGGCGGTCTCGCCGTCCAGCAGGTTCAGCCAGTTCGAGTGGAACAGCACCACGTCCCCCTCGCGGATCTCGACACCTTGCGCCTCGGCTGCCGCGCGGACGTCATCGGCGGTATAGGCGACGCCTTCTTCGACCATGTCGGTGTCGAAATGGCGGGTCATGTCCAGCAGCACGCCGCGCCCGACCAAGCCCGGAAGCTTGTCCAGCCCTAGTTCGGTCAGTCCCGAGGCCGGAGCAAAATCGCCGTAGCGGCGACCGCCGTAATAGACGTGGTCCTCGCCCGAATGGCCCAGGCCGTCGATCTGCGGACCGATCCCAAGCCAGCCCATGAAGATGTCGTCGTTGTAGGTGAAGGCATTCTCGCCCAGACCCGAATTGCCGTTCTGCCCGGGTTGGAGTACGGTTACCGACATGCTGCGCGGCGGAAAGGCCGGGGTGTCCGGCCCGACCACGATGCCGAGGCTGTAGACCTTGCCCTCGGTCACCAGCGCAGCGGCCTCCTTGGTGCGGTCAGGCGTCATGTGATTGGCCGCGCCCAGCTGGTCATCGGCGCCCCATCGCGATTGCGTCCAGGCGGGCGCCTCTTCGGCCTGCTGCGCCATCGGCGCGGCAGGCAAGGCCAGCGCGGCTGCACCAAACGCAAACGTGAACAGGCCGGGCCGCGCCGCGGATTTTTCCAAAGATGTCAGAATCCTCATAGCTTCCTCCCAGAGCTTGAGACAAGAAAAGGCTACGCGCCGGGGGAGGGTGCGACCAATATGGTCTGGCGATTCCGGTCATAGCTTTATCTTATCACTGCACCGTGTAACGTGTCGCACGGGGATGATGCCGCTACTCTGCACGCCGCCACATGGTGGTGTCACGCGACAGGGGGGAGAACTTCATGGAGATCACGGCAGCCGTACTTGAACGCGGCGGGATCGAGCACGGCTTCGAGCAGGCGCGGGCGCTGACTGTCCGTACTGTCACCCTTGACCTTCCGGGACCGGGGGAGGTGTTGATCCGGGTCGCGGCGGCAGGGGTGTGCCATTCGGACCTGTCGGTGATCAACGGAACGCGGCCGCGGCCGGTGCCGATGGTTCTGGGGCACGAGGCCTCAGGCTTTGTCGAAGAGGTCGGGGCAGGGGTTCTGGACCTGGTTCCGGGCGATCATGTCGTGTGCATCTTCGCGCCGGGTTGCGGCAACTGCCTGATGTGCGCCGAGGGCCGGCCGGCCCTGTGCACCCGCGCCGCCGCCCATCACGGCAAGGGCGAACTGATGACTGGTCATCGGCGGCTGTCGATGGACGGCCGCCCCGTGCACCACCATGTCGGCGTTTCGGCCTTTGCCACCCATGCGGTGCTGGCCCGCCCGTCGCTGGTCAAGGTCGAGGCCGACCTTCCGCCGCATCTCTCGGCGCTGTTCTCCTGCGCGATGCTGACCGGGGCGGGCGCGGTCTTTAATACGGCCAAAGTGACGCCGGGCAGCAAGGTCGCGGTCTTCGGGCTGGGGGGCGTCGGACTGTCGGCCATTCTCGGCGCGGCGGCGGCGGGTGCGGGCGAGATCATCGCCGTCGACCCGTTCGGTGCAAAGCTGCAGGCGGCGCTGGAGATGGGCGCGACGAAGGCGGTCAAGGCCGACCCGCACACGATCGAGGCGGTGCGCGAGCTGACGCAGGGCGGCGTCGACGTCGCCATCGAGGTTGCCGGTTCGGTGCAGGCGCTGGAGACGGCTTGGGGCTGCACTTGCCGGGGGGGGCTGACCGTGACGGCGGGCCTGCCGCATCCCGACGCGAGGATGCCGCTGAACGCCTTGCAGCTTGTCGCCGAGGAACGGACGCTGCGCGGCAGTTACATCGGCTCCTGCGTGCCGCAACGCGACCTGCCGCGCATGTTCGCCCTTCACGCGCAGGGCAAGCTGCCGGTCGACAAGATGCTGACGCACCGGCTGAAGCTGGCCGAGATCAACCGCGCCATGGACCGGTTGGACGATGGCAGCGCGATCCGACAGATCGTGGAATTCGACTGAGCGATCGGCGCGGCATGGTGGACATCCGGCAGCTTCGCTACTTTTTGGCCATCGCCGAGGCGCGCTCGATCTCGGCCGCGGCGGTGGCCGTCGGTGTCGCCCAGCCCTCATTGTCCCAGCACATTCAGCGGATGGAAGAAGAGCTGGGGCTGAAGCTGGTCGATCGCTCGCCGCGGGGCTCGCTGCTGACGCAGGAGGGCCACGTTCTGGTCGAACATGCCCGGCGGATCTGCGACAGCCTCGACCGCTGCGTGGCGGACATGCGCGAGCTGGGGGGCGTGATCCGCGGCAAGGTCGGCTTCGGAATGCCGCCCTCGTGCTCGATGGTGCTGTCGGTCCCCTTGGCCGAGACGGTGCGCCTGGAACTGCCCGAGGTGCGGCTGCGCGCCGCCGAGGCGATGAGCGGCTACATCAAGAACTGGATCAAGGACGGCACGGTCGATATCGGCTTCCTCTATGATCTGACGGACGCCGAAAGTTTACGCGCGACCCATGTGATGGACGAAGAGCTGTTCTTCTATTCGGCCCCCGACGCTTGGCCCTTGCAGACGCCACCTGGTGCCCCGGTTGCCCTGCGCGATCTCCAGGACCTCGACATGATCCTGACCTCGCGCGGGCTTCGCCAGACCATCGAGAGCTATTGTCAGAAGCATGGCGTCACCCTGAACGTGGTGATCGAGATGGACGCGATGACGCAAATCAAGGAGCTGGTCGCACGGGGCTCGGGCTATACGATCTTCGCCCCGGTGGCGGCGCAGGACTATGTGCGGCGTGGCGAGCTGCTGCGCGCGCCGATCGTGCAGCCAACGATGCTGCGTCCCGTCTATCTCGTGTCGAACCCGGCGCGGGTGATGACACGTGCCTGCCGCTCGGTCGAGCAGGTGACGCTGGACGTGTCCCGCGAGCTTGTGCAGCGCGGCATCTGGGAGGCGCAGCTGGTCTAGCCGCGCCTGCGGATCAGCGCGCCAAGCTGCCTTGCGGAGACTGTCTCGGGCGCGTCGTAGATCCCGTCGGCAAGCTCTAGAAGCGGGCCGGCCTCATCGCGCAGAACCGCGCGGGCCTTCTGGCGCAGCCTGTCGCGCAGTGCTTCGGCCGGAATCGGGTGGGCGAGGTCGTGCCGGAAGGGCAGGGACCGGCCGTCGCGCAGGAAGACGGTCCCCTCTGCCTGCTGATCGCCGACGCTCGCATCGCCCAGAACCTCGACTCGCGCGGCGAAATCTGAAAGGCCGGCATCGGCGGCCAGCACGTCGGTATAGGTGCGGTCGTCGCCGGTCGCGCGATCCGAAATTACCATTCCCGCGAGCCAGACGTAGCTGAACTTGACCTCCAGTCCAGTCGCCGGGCGTTTCACATCGCAGACCCGCAACCAGCGCGGCGCGGTTCGCAGCTCCAGCCGCGCAACATTGTCTGCCGTGAAGGAATGACGGGCCCGCAGGTCAAGTAAGCCCTCGATCATGGCGTGTAGGCCGTGGCAGCAGGCGTGAAACTTGTAGCGGTTGCTCAGGAAACGGAATGAAAAGTCGCTCAAGTTTGTCACGTCAGACCGTAGTGCGGACAGATCGGGGTTGTTGGTATGGGTCTCGACGAATCCTTGCGGCCCGAAGACACCGTCCCTTGCCGTGCTGAAACCCACCTGCGCAAGCCGGACCGCTTCGATCCCGTTGGCAGCGGCAAGACCAGCGTTCAGGGGCTTTCCCATGGTCCCAAATTGTGACTTCAGCCCCGAGGCAAAGGTCGCACAAAGGCTAAGGGCGCGAAGCTGCGCCTCCGCATCGAGACCGGCAATTCGTCCTGCAGCCATAGTGGCGCCGAAGGCTCCTGCGGTAGCTGTCTGGTGGAAGCCGCAATTGTAGTGGCTAACGCCAAGCACCATCCCGAGCCTGATGGCGCCCTCCGCTCCGACCAGGAAGGCGCTCGACATCTGCGCAACGCTGAGGTCGTCTTTTTCCGCCAGCGCCAGCACCGCCGGAAAGATCCCGACTGAAAGATGGCCTACATGGTCGAAATGCGTGTCATCAAAATCGAGAGCGTGAGAGATTGTGCCATTCGATAAAGCCGCAAGCCGAGGCGAGGCCATATCGCCCCCGAACAGACTTGCACATGCCAACGGCCCGCTTTCCGCCTCTGCATAAGTACGAATGATCTGTGCGACCGGCTCGTTCTTACCTGCTAGGCCGCAAATCAACCAATCGAACAAGGACTGCCGCGCCAGCCGCAGCGGCTTAGCGGGCAGTTGCTCGTATGGCAAGCTGGCCAGCGCAACGAGGAAATCAAGTGGGCTGTCTTCTGTCATCGGTGTGCTGCCATGGTGGTTTCTGCGACTATACTGTCGCGCGTTCTGAGATCATTTCCCCAAGGCAGACCATCCGGAAATAGCTTTTTCTGAGGCGAGACATAGACGCTTGTTCTGACACAAGCCATGCAGGCCTCGCGGCAGCTGGCTCTTGAAAGGCAATGCCGTTCAACCAGTGCAGCGATATGCTGTTGTCGGCGCCCACGGTCAGGTCCCCCTCCTAGTGCTTTGCCACGGCGGGATCTTTGAACTCGGTCGGGCGCTCCATGATCGGGGCTGCGTTCTTGATCTTGCGCGGTTTCAACCCGTTCTGCGTTGCGTGCCTAGTGCGCTGCATCGCACGAGCGCTGCGGAGGCAATCCTGCAGTTCCTTCTTCGAAAACACGCGGGTCTGGACATGGAAGCTTCTGTAGATCGTCTCATGCCACCCGCGGTGCCTTTCCTCTGACCCACCCTGATCGCGCGGACCAGTTTCTGTCTTAGTACATGATCGGCCTTTTTGCTGAGGCAGGCGCTGACGGGGGAGAGGACACGGCTTGTCTTATTGACCCGTGCATGGCCTCCGAGCAGAACTTATGATCCCGGCAACAGACGGTACCACAACGAGAGTTGCGGGATGTAGGTGATCAACGCCAAGCAGGTCAGGCAGGCTAGGAGGAACCAGGGGACGTGTCGGAGAAGCGACAAGATAGGGACGCGGTTTGTCAGCGCCGCCACATAAAGATTTGCAGCCAAGGGCGGGGTCAGCAGGCCGATCTCAATATTGACGACCAGAATGATGCCGAAATGGACCGGATCGATCCCATATTGCACGGCAGCGGGTGCCAGCAGCGGGCCCATCAGCAAGACGGCAGCGCTGGTCTCCATCACCATGCCGACCAATAGCAGCGCTAGGTTCACCATCAGCAAGAACAGCAGCGGGTTATGGGTAACGGTCGTCGCGAAGGCGGCGATAGCCTGCGGCACCTGCTCCAGGGTCAAGGCACGATTGAAGATCGTGGTGAAGCCGATGATGAACAGGATCGCGGCTGCGCTGACCGCCGCGCGCACGAAGGCCTCGGGCACCGTGCGCCGTTGCAGCGGTCCCCGCAGCACCATGAAGACCAGGGCGTAGAGTGCGGCGATCGAGGCGGCCTCGGTCGGCGTGAAAAGCCCCGAATAGATTCCGCCCAGCACCACCACCGGCAGCAGAGGTGGTCGCAGGAATTCGGACCAGTTGCTAAGCTTTGGCGATTGACGAAGGACCGATCCGCATGACGAAACGGAAGCGCTATTCGGCCGAGTTTAAGGCGAAGGTGGCTCTGGAAGCCATCCGCGAGGAACTGACAACGGCCGAGCTGGCCAAGAAGTATGACATTCATCCCACCATGATCACGGGCTGGAAGAGAACCGCGATCCTGAACATGGCCTCGGCCTTTGACGGCAAGAACGCTGCCGAGTCGGCTATTTCCGATCAGGAAGTTGAGAAGCTGCATGCCAAGATCGGCCAGTTGGTTGTGGAGCGGGATTTTTTGTCCGCAGCCTCCAGTCTCATCCTCGGGACTGGAGGCAAAAAGCGGTGAAGCAGGATCCCCCTGATCTCAGCGTCCGGCGGCAATGCAGCCTGTTGTCACTGGCGCGCTCCGGCCTTTATTACCAGCCACGCGGAGAAATCGCCGAGAACCTGAAGTTCATGGCCATCATCGACCGGCAGTTCCTCGAGACGCCATGGTATGGCTCGCGGCAAATGGCCCGCCATATGCAGCGAGAGGGGCATCGATGTGGGCGCCATCGGGTCCGTCGGCTGATGAAGCTCATGCGTCTTGTGCCGATCTACCAGGAGCCGAGGACCAGCACGAAGCATCCAGAGCACAAGACTTATCCGTACCTTCTAAAAGGCCTGGCCATCACCCGCCCCAATCAGGTCTGGTGCACCGACATCAGTTACATCCCCATGCGCCGGGGGTTTCTTTACCTGGTGGCCATCATGGACTGGCACAGCCGCAAGGTGCTCAGCTGGCGGCTGTCGAATTCCATGGACACGAGCTTTTGCGTTGAGGCCCTGAAGGAGGCGCTGTCCCGATATGGTGCGCCCGAGATCTGCAACTCCGATCAAGGTTCGCAATTTACCAGCACCGAGTTCACCGAGGTGCTGCTGGATGCAAAGGTGAAGATCTCCATGGATGGCCGCGGTCGCTGGATCGACAACCGGATGATCGAAAGGCTGTGGCGTTCCCTCAAATACGAATGCGTCTACCTGAACGCCTTCGAGACCGGGTCCGAAGCCCGCAGGGGGATCGGCGCCTGGATCAGCTATTACAACAAAAAACGTCCGCACTCATCGCATGGGTTGCTGACGCCAGCTGAGGCCCATGATACCGCCAACCAGAACCTGAAAGCCGCTGCCTAACATGAAACCCATGCCAGAGCTTAGCGCAGCGTCAGCCTTCAGGGCAGAGGCGACAAATCAACTTTGCCAGTTCGCGACAATCCTACTTTGGTTTGCAGGCTCCATTCTGAATGCACCAGTCCTGCGGGGCAGGGCTTGTCATGGTGCCTCCAATCTTATCAGCTCATCTTGAAACGCTTCGGTGGGTGTTCGGTAGCCCAGGCATTTGCGGGGCGCGGTGAAAGAAGGGGGAAGCGGTGTTGAGAATCATGTTTTCCTCATGCGCAGGGAACATGATCTCGGCGGAGGCAGAAGAGTCATCGGCAGGCGAACGAAGGTGCAGCAAACTGCCTTCTACCGCATGGATAATCCACCTTCGCCCATACACTTCAGAAAGCCCGTCCTCTGTAGCCGTCAAGAAGGTGAACTCATAGGCTTTCCCAACTTCAAACATAGGCTGCCTCATAGGTCGCTATAAAATTGCTCGATTGATCATCACGGAACTGGACCGCACCTTTCCCGGCTATGAAGATGCGCACCAGGTCGTCTGTCTCGCGGCTTCCCAACCCATAAAAAACCAGCCGCGCCGTCTCTTTTGATGCCTGCGCAATGCGCACCAAATCGTCGGTCGCTCTGGGTTCCAAGGCCATAGCTTTTTCTCCAAAACTTCAGAAGGAACATATCCCCACCTCCCGCACATGCACAACCTAAACGTGCGTTAGTTCCCGTTGGGTGCGAGTCCTAACGCCCAATGCCGGCTACACGTCAACAACCTCAAGCGGCAGGAAACACAGCTCCACGCAGACCGCGTCTTCCAGTTCTCAGGGAACCTATTGCCCTTTCTGTTCTGGCCTCGGTGTCTCAATAATGCTGTGCAGCCGCTCCGGGAACGTGGTATTCGCGGCCTGCTGGCGCATCAGGAGCAGCAACAGCGTCGTGACGCTGTAAAGGCGGTTGGTCAGCTGGTGCTGTCCCTCTGTTGCTCCCTCATCCCAAATCAAGCTGTGATGAAAACGTTTGATACGCTCTTTTGACCGTCCAGAGACGGAAGACGTATCGCAGATCAAGGCCGCTTTTGAAGCCCGTTGCAACGCAAAGTGACCTGAGCCGGCCTCAGGCATCACTTGTTGCCCCGAGGTGTTGTGTCGTTGATGCCCAGAGCCGGGGGAACGCGTTGCTGGATCGTCGTGTTGATTTTCCAAACGAAGGGCTCTGACATGAACAAGTTCTTTATCAGCAGCGCCGTTGCGCTCTCTCTGACTTCGACACCGTTGGCTGCCGGCCCGATCCATACACAAGGCGAAATCGCACGCTTCGGAACGGCGCCAGGCGAACAGATCTGGATGGCCCAAGGCAACAACGGCAATGGGCACGGTAATGACAAGGCGCTCAAGAAGGGTCATGGCACTGCCAGCAACGGTAACCCCGGCCACGGGAAAGCCCGCGGAGGCAAGGGAGATGAGCGCGGCGCCAAAGGCAACGGGAAGCCCGAACATGCCGGAGGACCGAAGCTCAAGACGAACGGCAAAGGTACCGATGGCCGCCGAGCCTTCACCACGGCAAAGCGCGAAGAGGTTTTCAGTCGCTTCGTCTCCACACCGGCCCCCGCAGATCGTGACATGAAGCGCGTGCTGGGCGCGACAACTTTGGCCTTGGCATCCCCTCAGCTGCTCATATCTGATATCCCTGAGGATGAGCTGATTACCTACACCAATTGCCCCCCGGGTCTTGCCAAGAAGGATCCCCCCTGCGTCCCACCCGGTCTGGCCAAGAAAGGCGTGACCTACGACGAGTGGGCCTCGTATGATCAGGATGATTACGACGCCATCTGGGTCGAGCGCCGCGACGACTGGCTCAGGTCCGAAACCGGGGTCAACGCGGACCCTGAGCTTCTGCTGCTGCAATCTCACCAGATTGCGGCGCTGTTCGATCTTGACCCCGCACCCGATGGCCAGCGGTATGCTCTGATAGACGGGCTGCCTGTCCTGCTCGACCAGAAAGACTACAATGCCTTGCTTCTGGTGAACCAGATGGCACAGGTGCCTGAGCTTGCGGCAGAGACGCCGATCGCCCCCACGGCAGCCCTGACACAGGATGAACTGGTCAACCTGTACCGTCTGCCGCAGCTGGGGGAGAATGAAAACTACGCTGTTGTAAACGGACAGGTCGTGCAGTTGAACGACTCCAACTACGAGCTTCTCCAGATGATCCGCGTTGCCCGAGCCGTCCTGTAAAGGCTAAGTCTGACAAAGAAAGAGACGAAAAGCCGGCCCCCTTCTTGCAGCAGATGATGCAGTCGCCGATAAGGTGGCGGTGGCTTTGATCGGGTGTCCGAGGAGCTTGCCGAAAATGTTAATTTGCCCCCAGCTCATGCACCGGGTTTCCCCACGGCGAGTTCGAAGTAGCTGTCCATAACCCTTGTCAGAGCCGCGCGCGGGTCATCGTGAGATCCCCACAACCGCGCATGGTCCATCTCCTGAAGCACGACGATGCCTAGTGTCAACGCGCGCATTGTCAGCATCACTTGCGGAATGTCGATCTCCGCGCGGATGAGGCCGGTATCACGGGCACGCTCCATCATCGACTGTGCAAGGTCGTAGATGGCTGAGGAATACCGACTCACCTGATGTTGTGAAAGCACTGCCATGGCGGCTGGACTGAGCAGCAAGCGGCTGCCGACGGGATTGTCAAAGAACCATTCTACATAGGCATGGGTCAAAGCACGAAGCTGTCCCATCGTATCGTCTGGTGGTGCGGCGCACGCCCGACGCGCCAGGTGGTCCGTCAGGAGCATCATTTGCTGCTCGACGACTGTGCAGCTCAGCGCATGGGCGTCTGCAAACCAAACGCGCGCTTCCTCTAGCGAAACTCCCGCCTCCTGAGCCGTGACTGCGAGATCAGGGAGTGGCGACACCGCCGCCATCTGCTCCGCAGCGTGTTGCAAAAATCGGTCGTAAGCCCGCGTCTCGGCTATTTCCGTCACATCCCCAACCTCTCTCCAGCGCTCCGTTGCTTCGAACACTGCCGGAATGATCATATAAAAACAACACGGTCTGCTGGCTTTGCGCGCGTGGATGCAAATCTGCAAATCAGGCGCTTCGTACCCGTCGGAGGCCGATGCTCAATCACCGCACACCTCGATCACTCGGGTGGCTGAGACCATTTTCAGTGCTGATCTGCAGGCTATCGAGTGCATCTGACAGTGCTACCTGGAGACGTGTCTCGGTCGCTGGCTGGCGCTGGAGGAGGACGATGCAGGCAAGGCCATTGATACCACTACCGAGCAAGCCATACATCCTCTCGGCTACGCATTGTCAAAGCTGTCACCGACACCACCGACCGAGGGTTCGATGGCGGCTGACAAGGGCGCACAAGACCTGGGGCTTTGGGCTATGTTTCCTGTATCTGCGGAATGTGCAGGGCCATGGCTGGAACCACAAACGCGTCTACCGGATCTATCGTGAGCTGGAACTGAACCTGAGGAGTGAGCCATGGAACGCCACTGGTCCGAGTGACCATGGCGAACGCCTCGCAAGCGCCTGAGGCGGGAGAAACCAGATGAGCTGGCTGTGCCGGACGCGCCTAACGAAGTCTGGTCCATGGACTTCATGGCGGATCGTCTTGGGGACGGCCGAGCCTTCCGGCTTCTGAACATCCTGGATGATTTCAACCGCGAGGGCTTGGGCATCGAGGTGGACTTCTCGCTGCCTGCAGAGCGCGTTGTGCGCACCTTGAACCAGATCATCGAATGGCGCGGGCGACCGAAGACGATCAGGGTTGATAACGTCCTAGGTCAGGAGCAAATGGCTGCTTGAGGCGTCAGATCACGTGGCATCCGAGCGACTGGATGCCCTTAAGATGGTTGCCCGAGCGGGCTCCGCCGTCAAGAAGTGGTCTCTCCCATAGCAAACACAGGGTCAGCCCGATTGCTGCCCTCACCGTCCTTAGAGCGTGTTGCGGTTTTCCCGATTCAGGATACCCCTGTGGCTTGATCTGTGATTCCCTGCCTGCATGACAGGTGGAGGGATGATATGGGCAGACCGCATCCTATGGCACTCCGAGAGCGCGTTGTGGCGTTTGTGGAGGAAGGGAACTCTGACCGTTCAGCCGCTGCGCGGTTCCGGGTTTCGGTGAAGTTCGTCAACGACATGGTGATCCTGAAGCGCAAGACGGGCGGGTTAGCTCCGCGTGTTCAAGGCCATGGTAGTGGTCATGGCAAACTGGTTGGTGTGGGGGACTGGATCACCTCGCGAATGAAGGCGAAGCCCGATCTGACGCTGAACGACCTGGTCGGCGAACTTGCAGATCATCACAGCATCGCCATTCACCGTGTCTCGGTTTGGCGGTTTTTGCGTGGCCTCGGGCTGACACACAAAAAAGACCTGCAAGCCCTCGAGCAGAAGCGGCCTGAGATCCGGCAGGCACGCCATATCTGGATCACACGACGCCAACCGTTCATGCGCAGCGCGTTGACGCGCCTCGGTTTCATCGACGAGACGTCGCTGAAGACGAACATGGCCAAGACCACCGGATGGTCTCCAAAAGGCGCGCGCCTTGTCGACCATGCGCCCTTCGGCCACTGGAACACCCAGACCTTCATCGCCGCCCTGCGCCATGACCGGCTGGATGCGCCCTGGGTGATTGACGGTGCCATGAACCGCGAACTGTTCGAGCTCTACGTCGAAACCCAGCTGGCCCCGACACTGCGACCCGGCGATGTAATCATTCTGGACAACCTGTCATCGCACAAGAGCCCCAAGGCAGCGGCGACTATGAGCGCCGTTGGCGCGTGGTTCTTGTTCTTGCCTCCCTACAGTCCAGATCTGAACCCGATCGAGATGGCCTTCGCAAAGCTCAAGGCCCTGATCCGAAGAGCCGCCGCGCGAACCTACGAGGCTCTCTGGCACGCTGTCGGGCAGGTCTGCGATCTTTTCACCGATGAGGAATGCTACAATTTCTTCAAAGCCGCCGGATATGAAACCGATTAGACGCAACGCGCTCTAAAGAGGGGGATAACCAACCCGCGCGTCGACCTCCTGCGCGTCCGCTTCACCTGCAGACCTGCTCTGATCGGCCGCTTTTCCATCGGCTTATTGTTGACAACTTTAAGGATACATTAATTCGGCTGTCCACAACTTAATGTGGCAGGTGAGCCTCAGCTGTCCGCTCAAGATTGGAGCGGTTGGGGAACGTCTGGATGCGCTCGTCGCGGCAACCGATGCCGCGCCGCGCGGGGCCGAAAAGGAAGGACGTTGTTGGTTGGCGCCTCGTGCTCGGCCACTGCACAATCACATATCCATCGGAAGAGCCCGTCAGGCCCGCTGGCCATGTAGCACGACAGGCACCCCCAACTATTGGGGCCCATCGGATCCATCTGATTGCCGCAAGTCTCACAAGAATCCCCGCGACCTGCCGTCCATCCCTGCACCAATGGCCGACTCCTTCATCTGAACTTTGGCGAGTCCAGAGGCGATGTTGCGCAAATCAGCCCCGAGCATAACTGCCCCCTTTCCCGCCATTCTTCAGCGGACTGCTTCGATCTCGGCCCTGCCAAGGGCCGAGAAGCGGTTCATGATGGCGATGCGGATCTGGATTTCGGCGGTCTGGCGGGCGGGGTCTCGTGACATGATCCTCTCGCCGAAGAGCTTCAGGCAGTTCATCAAAGCTTCGACCCGACTTCGGGCGTGATAGCCGGTCCACTTCTTCCAGAGCGCCCGGCCCAAGCGCCTGGTTGCCCGCAGGATCTCATTTCGCGCGGCAGCAGCGGGACAGTCTTCTTTCCAGGCGCGGCCATTGCGCCGGATCGGTATGACGGCATCCGCGCCTCGGTCGATGATCGCGCCATGGCATCGTCGTGTATCGTAAGCACCATCTGCGGTGACCGTGCCGATCGTCTCTTCCGGCGGGATCTGCGCCAGAAGCTCCGGCAGCAGCGGGCTGTCGCCTTGGCGGCTCGAGGTCAACTCGACCGCGCGCACATCCCCGGTGCCCGCGTCCATGGCGAGGTGGACCTTTCTCCATTGCCTCCGGCGTGACGGGCCATGTTTGCGGGTCTGCCACTCGCCGTCCCCGCGGAACTTGATACCGGTGCTGTCGATCAACAGGTTCAGGGGCTGCCCGGACGCGCGATACGGGACCTGCACCGCGATCCGCGCCTGCCGGCGGCACAGCGTCGAATAGTCCGGAACCGGCCAATCAAGCCCCGCCATCTGGATCAGGCTTTCAACCAGCCCGACCGTCTGCCGGAGCGGAAGCCCAAAAAGCACTTTCAGGGTCAAGCAGGTCTGGATGGCAGCGTCCGAGAAGGTCTCGGGTCGCCCGCGCTTGCCGGTCTTGTCGGCGTGCCAGACCGTCTCGGGATCGAACCAGACCGACAGCGAGCCGCGCTTGCGCAGCGCCGCATTGTAGTCTGACCAGTTCGTCGTGCAGTAGCGGATCGGGGAAGGCTTCGGCATGCCCTCGACCTAACCCTCAGGACGCGCTCAGTGAATCCCCCTCACTGAGATGTGCAACAAGGTCGAGTCCAGACATAATGATCCAAGTCGAATAGGACGTCATCTGTATTTACGGACAAATGGTCTGCAAAAAGAAGCGGCCCCCGGCCAAAGACCGGGGGCCATAGGCAGGTTACTCGGTCAACCTGCCTGGAAAGGGCTGACTGTGCGCGAAATATACACCCCGAACCCCTGCGTCCTGTTCCTGCCCTGGTTCGCTCTAGCGCACTTACCTTCGGAAGAGTCAGTCTTCTTTTCCACAACCTCAGGGATAGATATGGCCGCCTGTCCATTCTTTTCTGAAGGATCTGCAGGCGCAGGGGTCAAGCGGGCGCTGCCCTGCTGGCGGTCAGACGACGACCCTCACAAACCATCGCCTGACACGGTTCGTGTATAGGCTGCGCCGCCACTGCGTCAGCGTATGCTTTGGGTCAACTTCTAGGCGGCCTGCCATTTTCTACTGGGGGAAACACTCTCAAGCGCCCAACGCCAAGCTTATCCTCTCACCATGATCCCAAGCCACAAGGTGCACAGTTCCGCTCTCCAGCATCCGCAATAAGACTGCCCTGTAAAATGCAACTATAAGGCGAATTAGGAGTTGTCTGAGGTAGCCTGCCGCCTGACCCTCTGTGTCGCAGCCAGGATAAGGATGCCCGCCATGTCCGTTTGGATGATCGGCCTCATCACCTATCTCGCTTTCTCAGCGATCATCTTCTTGCTTCTCATGAGCATGCTTATCTTGGGAAAACGCTCCGACCAGCCCTCCTCGACCTTCCCGACGAAGAGGACGCTGCAGCGCGGAAAAAAAACCAGCTCTATCAATTGCAATGGCTTTCTAGACCATCAATCAATTGGCCCCGCTGCCAGGGAAGCACACGGTTCTGCCTTACAGACTCAATCATTTGTACAGCCCCCCAATGACCTCGCTGCCACGAAGCGCGGTCGGAGAAAAGCCGGGCGGTAGGCCACACTCCAATTGGCGCGTGTTTTTGATCTGGGGATGATTCGATGGAACTGGAACGCAAGCAATGCAACCGCTAGTTGAATTACACCACCCACAAGAACAGCCCATACTCGGGCAGCATCCGCGCCTCGATAACACACAGCAGGGAAGTTTCACATGTTCGCCTCCGCCACAACCCGGCCTTCCTCGGGTCTGCGCCGCGCCTTCCTGAAAACCGGGGCGATCGTCTCGGCCTTCTTCCTTGCTGCCTGCGATCCGATGGCGGCCACCGACCGGGCCAGCGGGCCCGAGATCGGCCAGCTGATCAACCTGTCCGAACCGGTGCGCGTCGCGCTGCTGGTGCCGGCGGGGACCGGTGCGCAGGACCTGGAATGGCTGTCGCGCAGCCTCAAGAACGCTGCCCGCATGGCCGCGGGCGATGCGCAGGGCGCCAGCATCGACCTGCGCATCTATGACACGGCCGCATCGACGGAGACGGCCGTGGCCCAGGCCAACGCCGCCGCCGACGCGGGCGCGCAGATTATCCTGGGGCCGCTGTTCGCCGAGGGCGCGAACGCGGTCGGCAATGCCATGTTGCCGCGCAACATCAACGTGCTGACCTTTTCCAACAACACCCAGATCGCCGGCGGCAACGTCTTCATCCTGGGCAACAGCTTCGAGAACATCGCCGACCGGCTGGTGGGCTATGGCACCCGGCAGGGCAAGCGCAACGTCCTGGTCGTGGCCGAGGATGACGTCGCCGGACAGCTGGGCGGGCGCGCCATCGAGGCGGCGATCGCGCGCAACGGCGCCCGTCTGGCCGGGCGCGTGAACCATCCGGTGTCGATCAGCGGCATCGATGCCGCGGCCCCGCGCATCGCCCAGGCCGCGGCCTCGGGCAATGTGGATGCGGTCTTCATGACCGCCAACTACCATGCCGTGCTGCCCTATCTGACCGAGACCCTGGCCGCGGCAGGCGTCCGATCCCCCAGCCCGCAGATGATGGGCCTGACCCGGTGGGACCAGCCTAACGACCGCCTGCGGATGCCCCAGCTGGCCGAGGGCTGGTTCGCGATCCCCGACCAGAGCCTGCAGCGCCAGTTCGAGGCGCGCTATGCCCAGGCCTATGGCGAGGCGCCCCACCAGCTGGCATCGCTGGCCTATGACGGCGTGGCCGCCATTGCCTCGCTGGCCCGCAACGGACAGCGCAACGCCCTGACCACCAGCGGCCTGACGCAACGGGCGGGTTTCTCGGGCGTCGGCGGCGTCTTCCGCCTGCAGCGCGACGGCACGGTCCAGCGCAGCCTGGCGGTCGCCACGATCCGCAACCAGCAGCTGGTGATCCTTGACCCCGCACCGCGCAGCACCCGCGGTTTCGGGTCGTGACGGCGGAGGGGGGCGACGGACCACGACTTCTGACGGCGCGGGCGGGGCCGGAGCCCAGATGACTTCATCATCTTCAGCTTTTTTCCCAGCCAGGGAAGGTTAGCCGCGAAATCCAATTTCGAACAGGCCAGTTTCAGAGGGCAGAGCAGGTCTTTCTCAGCAACATGTTACTGCATTCGCGGGCCGATAAAGTCTGAGGAATAAAAAACACGGCCGGTATGAATATTCATACAGGCAGTGCCCTTATGCTCGCGCAAGCTGCCTAGGAAACTGCGGCAGGCCTGCTCATTCATGAGGTGAACCGTAGAAAAACCGCGCCTGATATTGAAGGGTGTCCAGGCAGCTTGGCCACGAGTGACCGTTCGCGGGTGCGCTTTTTTACTTAAGTACGGCTCTTCTGAAAAGTATGATTCATTAACAATTTCAAGTTCACTCTCGAAGTCACTTACGCCATTTTGGGCCTCGGCAGTACTTACTGTCAGGACCAAGGCCCACAGTGCCAAGCGGGTGATATAGGTCATCGGAAGTCCTCTACGATCTATTCTGCCCGCGCCCCGGCCTAGACGCAGGGGATCGGAGACATCCGCCTCATTACGAGATTGTGCCGCAGCGCCCAAGGAGAAATATCATGCGCCTTCTTAGAGCCCATGATCGGGCTAAGCTGACTAGGACCGCTTGCTAACGCTCGTAGCAGCCAGTTGCCGAATTACCTTGGCGGATGGCGTCCTAACCCTTATCCTTCCTGAGCGACATTCCCCTTCGAGCATGAGCCGCCCCTAACGCTACGAAAGGTTTGGCGCCATGCCATTGTGGCATGCTTACGGCCGCGATACCGGCCAGATCGTCCGACGCTTCCTCAATGGTCCCAGCTTCTCAGGGGCAGTCCAGCGGCGCAAATCGTCGCCATCGGGAATGATTTCTAACCCGAGCTTTTAAGATAGGAAGCTCTACTCAACCAAGTTTACCATGACACTCGTCTCGATTTCGCGGACGTTGTTGGTTTGGCAGTTCGATCTCAGTGTGGAATTTCCCGTGAACTCGACGGTATATCCGATGATCTGCGTACAGCCGTTCGACATCGTCGAGTTGCCTGTGAATCGAACTGCTGAACTTGGGACGTAGATCGCCCCTTGGGTGATCGACCCCGAGTTCCCAAGAACCTGATGGGTGAGACCGGATTGGCTCCGGCTACCAAAAAACAGGATTCCCGCGTAAGGTCCAGTAGATGGCGCCCGGATATTGAGCGAACCATTGCCGCTAAGGCTGAGCGTCGCGTCACCGGCCAAGTAAAAGGTTACACCATCCCCTGACATGGAAGCTGCATCGATTGCCACATCCCCATTAGCATTAAGGTTGAATTCACCGCCGTCGATAATGTAGAGCCCCGGGGCAAAGCTTGCATGGTTCTTGATGTCCAGCCCTCCGCAAATCCGCAGTGCCGGAATCCCGATGGAATGAACGAAATCGGGTTCAAATGTCGTGGAAGCTTTTTTGCTAGCGGACATGCAGGTGCCTTCAATGGCAGGTTCGACAGCATCGGCATAAGGATCCCGAACCATTGGAGCCATTTGTTCGGCTGCAGAACAGTTCCGCATGATAAGACCGCCATCAGTAACGGCGCCTCCAACTGTTCTCACGCAGCCAACGGTAAGCTTCGCGCTTGAGTTCTGCATGAAGAAGGCATCGGTCGCATTGGAATTGGACACAACATCACAATTTTCGATGGAAACCGAGGTGGAGCCGCTGACGGTGATCGCTCGTGCTGCTGTCGGCGCCAGCGCGAGAACGCAAGCCCGTGAACTGGATGGCATCACGTTGGCCACCGCACGGGCACTCATCTCCACCGGCTCTTTTACGAAGACCGAAGAAAAATACCGGGGCTGAGCCATCTTGAGGACAACCTCGACGCTGCTGGCGCTGCCTTTGTAGGCGCCGCTCTGGGGCGGCGTCCGAGGGTCGATGTCTTCTTCCGCCCCGACAAAACCGGACTGGATCGCCGCATGTCTTGCAGCTGCCTGCACACTTGCCTTTCCGTCTCCCGCACGTAGTCGAATGGCTCCGGCATGGGCGGCCATGTCAGCCGCATGCTGCATGTTCCGCTGTAGCAGGAAATGATAGCCGGCCTCCGCTCCCAAGCCCATGCCTCCCGCCACCACCGGCATGGCAAGAGCCACGATAATTGCCGTTGCACCACCGCGGTCTCTGAAAACCTCTGACAGGCTCCGAAAGCTTCTCTTCCTGGGAAATCTCATGACGCTTCTCTTTTTGCGGCGACTATTTGGCCAGGATTTGGATCGCCGCCGGCGTGATGATGACGGCAAACAGAACTGGCAGAAAGAAAAGGATCATTGGGACCGTGAGTTTTGGCGAAAGAGCTGCCGCCTTCTTTTCAGCCAAGCTCATCCGCGTGTTTCGGTTCTCCTGAGCTAGAACGCGTAGGACGCTTCCCAATGAGGTGCCATGCTTTTCGGACTGCATCAGGCCGCTTACCACCGACTTCACCCCCTCCATATTTGTCCGGCGACCAAGGTTCTCATAGGCGGTGCGGCGGTCGGGCAGGAAGGAAAGCTCTGCGGTCGTCAGCGCAAGTTCTTCTGCCAACTCTTTAGACTGACCGGTCATTTCATCAGCAACCTTCCGGAATGCGTGCTCGATGCTCATGCCAGACTCGACACAGATCATGAGAAGGTCGAGCGCGTTCGGCCATGCCCGGATGACCGCTTTCTGCCGCTTGGTGATCCTGTTCTTCACGTAAAGCGCCGGCAAGTAATATCCAAAACCACCACAAATCAGCGACATCGCCGATTTCAGCAGAACGTGAATTTCTGGTTGGATCACCACAAAAATATAGAACGCGCTGAACCCCAGCATGGTCAACGGCATCAGGACCCGCATGGCTAGGAAGGTGATGGCTGGCGCGCGCCCACGAAACCCTGCCATCTGTAGCATTTGCACCGTGGCTCCATCATTGAGATGACGTGCCAGGTTGAGGTGCCGAACGATGATCGCGTAGATCCGCTTAGGCTCACTGGTGAGCAATGAGCGCTTAGGTTTCTCTCTAGGCTGGACAAGCTCACTTTGCTGGTTCGTCTGCCATGCTTCGGCAAGATACCGCATGCGCCGACCAAGCAGATCCTGTGAGAGGTATGGCCAACCCAAGCCGATCGTCGCACAGAACACAGCAAGGCCGGTCAAGAAAGTTGCTATAGCCTCTCGGTGCATCTGAATGGCCTCGTACATCATCGCTTCCCTTTCAGAAGTCGAAGTTGATCATGGCCCGCATCACCAGAACCCCGATCAACATCCAGACGGCACTGACCGCAAGCACCATCTGCCCCAGCGGAGTCGTGAACAAGAGGGAGATGTACTGCGGGCTGGTCAAATAAAGAATTCCGGCCACAACGGGAGGCAAGGCGCCGATAATTCCGGCGGAAGCCTTTGCCTCCGCGCTCATCGCCTTGATCTTCCCGTGCATTTTCTTGCGTTCCCGCAGGACGTTGGACAGGTTCGCCAGCGCCTCTGTCAGGTTACCGCCGGACCTGCTCTGAACTGCCACGACCGTGGCAAGGAAATTCGTCTCCGGCAACGGTATGCGTTCGGCAAGCCGCAACATTGCGTCCTGCACGGGCACACCGAGCGTCTGGTCATCGACGACTATCTTGAACTCGCTCCGCACCGGTTCCTGACCCTCAGCGGCGATCACTCTCAGACAGTCACCCAACGGCAAGCCCGACCTCACGCCGCGCACGATCACATCAACTGCGTTGGGCAGCTCGTTCCCCAAGGCAGCAAAACGGCGGTTCCTTTTGAGGCCGACATAGAAACGCGGCAACAGCGCCCCCATCATGAAGCTCAGGCCTGCAGCTATTACAGGACTGAGGCCGATGACGAAGGCGATCATCAGATAAGCCATTACCCCCAGGGTCGTGCATCTGATGAAGTAGGTGGTCCTGCTCCACCCGAGGCCGCTTTGGCGTAGCCACTCGCTCAGCGATAGACTGGACCTGCTCCGCGCCTTTTCCTTCTGTTTGTCTTTAATTTCCTTTAGAGTTTCCTCGATCGATCGCTTGCGGGGCGAGGCAGCGCCGCCGGCCTGCCTCTGCATCCCCGCGGGCGTGCCTGCGACTATCTGGAGGCGCTTTCTTACTTGGGCGTCATAGATAAGACGCGGCTGGAAGAAGGCATAAAGCGCACCTCCGACCCCTATGGCTGCAAGGAGAAATATTAGGACAAGCGAGCTCGTAGGTGACATTGCGGTTCCAGACATGAGCATCATTCAGAGGCTGCGATCCTGCGCAGCCTCTAGGGCTGCAGCGAGACGTTTTTCTTCTCCGTAGTACCGCGCCCGATCCCAGAAAGCGGGGTGGAGGACCCCGGTTGAGCGGTGGCGGCCGATGATGTTGCCTTTCTCGTCCTCACCGCTCATCTCATACACAAAGAGGTCTTGGAGAATGGGGACCTCGCCTTCTAGACCAATCACCTCAGTGATATGCGTAATCCGGCGCGAGCCGTCGCGCAGGCGTGCCGCCTGAACAATAATGTCGATCGAGGACACCGCCATTTCGCGGATCGTCTTTGTCGGAAGCGTAAACCCTCCCATCGTGATCATTGATTCCAGTCTTGAGAGCGCCTCTCGTGGTGTATTCGCGTGGAGAGTGCCCATCGACCCGTCATGGCCCGTGTTCATCGCCTGTAGGAGGTCGAAAGCCTCTGGCCCGCGCACCTCGCCCACGATGATCCGCTCGGGCCGCATTCGCAGACAGTTCTTGACCAGTTGCCGCATGGTGATCTCGCCAATACCCTCGACGTTCGGAGGGCGGGTTTCGAGGCGCACAACATGCGGCTGCTGAAGTTGCAGTTCTGCCGAATCTTCGCAGGTGATAATGCGCTCTTCGGGATCGACATAGCCAGTCAGGCAATTCAGTAGCGTTGTCTTGCCCGATCCCGTTCCTCCCGAAATCAGAATGTTGCAACGCACTCGGCCGATGATCTTCAGCAATTCCGCCCCTTCAGGGGTGATCGAGCCGAACTGCACGAGCTGATCGAGCCGCAGCTTGTCCTTTTTGAACCTCCGGATCGTCAGCGTTGGCCCGTTGAGGGCGAGCGGCGGCACGATGACGTTGACACGACTACCGTCCGGCAAGCGCGCGTCACACATGGGGCTTGATTCATCGACACGGCGCCCGACTTGACTGACGATGCGCTGACACACATTGAGCAGATGAGAGTTGTCGCGGAAATGGATGTCCGTCTGGATCATCCTGCCGCCGACCTCAATGTAAATGGGATCGCTGCCGTTCACCATGATGTCAGCAATATCGTCTCTCGCCAGCAGCGGCTCAAGCGGACCATAACCAAGAACGTCATTACAAATTTCTTCGACTATCTCATCCTGCGTCGCGGCAGAGATGACCGCCTTTTTCGCAGCTAGAATATCCCCGGCGATGCTGCGAATTTCGTGGCGCGCCTCTTGCGGCTCCATCATCGATAGCTGCGTGACGTCGATAGCTTCCAACAGGGCGCCGAAGATTTCCTTTTTCAGGTCGTAATAGAGCGCAATCTTGTCTGGCGCCGGCTTACGCTTTTCCTCCTTCGCCGCTGCGGCGGCCGGCTCTGGTTGCTGAGGAACGACCGCCAGATGCGTTACCGCTAATGCAGGTTCAACCTGCGCAGGCTGCTGGAATTTAAGGCCGTCTCTCTTGCCGAACACCTGTGATCTTCCTTTTTATTCAAAGAAAATGCTAGTCCTTCTCTACCTGCGCCTGATGCAGACAGGGGGCTGCGTGGGAGTCGTTCTAATTCCTGCGACGCCAACCCAAAAAACGACGACGCTCTTGTGTCGGTGCCTTGCTGATCAGAGCTTGCGCCAATTGCATGAAGGGCCTGCCGCTTGTCGGGGAAACTGCCGCGATCATCTGCCCACTATTGCTAGCTTGGCTGAAGACCTTCGGTGCAAAACTGAACTTTGCCTTGGCGGGCGCCCCGAAGTTTGCGGCGAACTCATCCGGTTTGATCTCGTCCCGTTTCACCACTCCGATTCTGTTGAGAACAAGCAGCGGGTCGGCATCATTCGGTCTTTCCGCCTTCAGAAGATCGAACATCATCCGCGCGTTCCTCAGGCTAGCAAGGTCTGGTTCGGCCGTGACGATCACCTCATCTGCCGACAACAGCGCCTGACGCACCCACGGCGTCCATTCATGCGGCAGATCCAGCACGACAAAGGGAAAGGTGGCTCGTGCGCACTCAAGAACCTGGTCCAAGACCGCCAAGGCCGGTGGAGCGACGTCCCTGGAGGCGGTGGCCCCGGCGAGAATGCTCAGGTTCGGGCCGTGCGTGTGGAGTAATCGCTCGAAAAAAGCCTCGTCTGGACGCTCAGCCCCGGCAAGCTGCTCGGTAAACCCTACCGGCGCATCGATGTTGTAGTTCAGGGCCGCCGTGCCGAAGTACAGGTCGAGGTCTGCAAGAAGCACCTTCGTCCCTTGCTGTGCCAAGGACCAGGCGGTGTTCTGTGCGACCGTTGAAGATCCCGCTCCGCCCTTGGCCCCAATGAAAGCCAGAACCTTTCCAAGGCGTGCCGCCTCGTCTTGAGGGAATAGCCTCAGAACGACGTCGATCAGACCCAGAGCTCCCACGGGCGAGACGAGATATTCGCCGACCCCCCGCTCCATAAGCCGCCGATAAAGCAAGATGTCATTGACCAGACCTATCACGACAATTTTCGTGTTTGCGTCGCAGACCTCAGCCAGGGCATCGAGTTCTAGGAAAAGCGCATCCCCCTGAAGGCCGGTTTCGATTACCAGAAGATCAGGCGTGGCGTTCGTGGCGAAGAACTGAACGGCAGCCCTCAGGCCACCGGGGCTGACGATGATATTGGCGCGCGCCAGCCGGCGATCGGCGGCTGCTTGGTTGATAGAAAAAATGAACCCCGAGGTCTCGCCGAACGCCCGTAGGCTTATGTAGGGAACCCGCCCCAGAGGCTGCTCCGCTGCATCGAGGGGCTCTGGTTGTACCCCGATCAGCCGCGGCGCGGTATCATCCTCGCGTAATTCAGCTTCGCCACGAAGCCGGTTTTCAAGAAGTTCGCCCTGCGTGTCCTGCCCCTTCACGTTCCTCATCATCTGTTCAACTCAACCATTTCCTGCTGAACACCGCGGAACACGCGGATTGTCTTGGCGGGAGGCGCCTGAACAAGTAGCTCTCTCCCCAACTCGAGTTCTGGCTCCGGCTCATTGCCATCGTTGGCGGGTCGCAGCGCCAGCGTGATTGCGCCAGCGGCCTCGGCGGCGACGATGGTTTCGGCCTCTTCCGGGCTCAGTTCAAGCGTCGCAGTTTTGCCTACGACGGAGCCGGTCTCCGCATCAACCGTCTGGTCGATCGCCAGCACCCTGACCTTTCGCAGGATAGCTCGGCTGCTCGCATCGGCCTGCCCATCGGCTCCTTGCCGCACCCGCGTGTGAAGCACGTCAACCCGATCGTTCGGACGGATGAGCCCGCCCGCAGTTGTGTCAGCGCTGATCCTGACCGCAATGGCGCGGCTTCCTTCAGACAGCATAATCGACAGAAGCCCCGCATCACTCGACGCAAGCTTGCTAGAATAAACAGGCTCACCAATCAGAATGGGGCTGCGCACCGCCATGCCGGCGAAGGCGTCTGTGGCGTCTGGCTTTGCAGCCTGCGTAATATAAATTTCGTTTAGCGCGTCCTGAGGCCAAGGCTGCCAACGCAGCGCGGCGGCATCAAGACGTGTACCGGGAACAAGGTCGGCCGCAGCCACCAGAACATGCTCCATCGGCGCTGAGGCAATCGTTGCTGCATCACCAGTGCCAGGATCGGCACTTCTTGAGAGCCAAGCGGCCGTCCCGCCGCTCATCAGCGCCAGTGCAAAGATCGCCGTGCGTAGCATGTCGTACCTTTTCAGCCGATGGGTGGTTGATCCTGACCCAGTCTAGTCTATCGCCGGCTCAGAACTGAGCGGCGACCCATGGCGTTCTCAAGTAGACAAGCACAGCAGCCGCCGCGATCGCGACCCCGTAGGGAACGCCACAGTCGCGGCGGTGAAGCACTGAGATCCACTGCGGTCCCCGCCAAGGGACTGGCAGGCGCGCTGCCCGGAATATCAGGAGAGATATAGTCAATATGGCGCCAAAGATCGAGGTGTAGAAGATGAAGGTTATAACATTGCCTGCCCCCAACCAGAGGGTCGCGACGGTCAAAAGCTTTACGTCGCCTCCGCCCATCCAGCGACACGAAAAAGCCAGAAAACCAAGTGCGAAGACAATGGCTGCGGCAGCAAAGGAGAAAAGTAGTTCCGAGAGCGTTAGTCCAAACAGCGGCACTGCTACCGTGTAGCCTGCCAGAAGCAGCAAAATTAAGCGGTTCGGAATCCGCATAGTCCGAAGGTCGCCGATGCCGGCGTGGATCATGATGATAGGGTAGAAGTAAACCCAAATCGTCAAGAAGTTCATCACGCCTGACCTGTTCTGCAAGGCATAGAACCGCCGGCGCGGCTAAAAGCCCGCCAGCAGTCTCAAACAAGGGCCTTTTTTATTCGGCGGGAGTAAGTGCGGTGGTGATAGCCTCAAAAGTAGCCGTAAGTTGTGGGCCCATCAACAGTAGCGCGGTAACGACTACTACCGCGACAAGAGCAGCAATCAGTCCGTATTCGATAGCAGTGGCGCCGGAGTCGTTCTTGACGAGGCGGAGAAAGCGATTTTTCATTGCATAATTCCTGCATACTTGGGCGCGACACTGGCCGACGCAAGTTCTGTTAAACGGAGATGGGGACAACTGAGGCGCGCAGCGGCCGCGCCATGAACACTTTTCTAATATATCCCTATGGTTGTGTCCACAATTATCCGGACTTCTCCGCTCCATATTGCGGACAAAGGTTAAAGGTGACTAGTTACCTGATTTATTGGATTTATTCAGTGTTCTAAAGAGGGCTATGTGGTTGTACCTGTTCTCTACCGAGGCTCATCACCTCAGATCGGGCCGGCGATAAAACAACCTTTACGTGTTATCTGGCGAATCAGCCTTGCTAGAGCCAGCAACCGCAAGGTGTGAGCTAAGTCTAGACACAGAGGGAACAGTGTGCGAGGGATCATAGAAAGAACAGACCGGGGCTAAGATGGCAGTGAAAATGCGGTGGCTTGGCGGTCGCTCTGCATCGCGTGGCTGGACGCTCATTCTGATGGTGGGGATCTCCTTCCTGGCAGCTAGCTGCAGTCAGAATAATACTGCAGCTCCCCGAAAGGCACTCCCCTCTCAGGTTCCGAGCGTTCCGGCCGGTAGCGAACTCGCGACGGCCAAGACTAGTTACGAGGCCGGGAACTTCGGCTATGCAGCCCGATATTTCGAAAAATCCTTGAAGGCGTCGCCGCGGAACATGGAGGCCTGCTTAGGTCTCGCAGGCTCCTACGATTGGCTCTACCGCTTCGAGCTTGCCGACAAGACCTATGCCAACTGCCGCAAAATCGGCGGCGAAACCTACGCCTATCACAATAACGTCGGCTTCTCGTATTACCTCAGGGGCGACTATGGCCGAGCTTCGGTCAGCCTGGCACAGGCCCGGAGGTTGCGGCCCGGCCATCCGGTGATCGAGACAAATCTGAGGATTCTCCGCGATGCCTCATCCGGTTAAAGACATGCTGGCTTTTTTTACGCGACTGGTCATCCTGCTGGGCATATTTTCGTCAGCTGGCGCAGCGCAGGACAGTATTGGGCTTACGCTCAGCACACGCCGTGCCGAGCAGGTGCAGGTTCCTGTGGGCGAGTCGCGGGTATTCACGACCGCGCAAGACGTCGAGCAACTGGTGATCGGCAATCCGGCAATTGCTGACGTCGTCGTCATCTCACCGCGCTCGTTCTACGTTTTAGGACAAAGTCTCGGGCAGACGAACCTTCAGGTACTGGCGGGCGGGGAGGCTCTGGTAGGGCTCGTGGATCTTCACGTCACAGTAGATACCGGCGATCTTTCTGCGGCACTTCAGGGGCTGGGGGGCAATATCCGTGTACAATCGATCAACGGGCGGTTGCGGCTGTCCGGAACAGTTCCAGATGCTGTTACCTTGGAGCGGGTTCTTGATATCGCCGGGCAGTATGGCTCGGATGAGGTAATTAACAGCCTCCAGATTACGGACCCGCAGCAGGTCTTTCTGAAGGTGCGGATGATCGAGGCCTCACGCGAAGCGGGGAAGGCTATCGGCCTTGGCATGAGAGCAAATGATGACTCTGGCTCGGCTATCAGGCTTGGCACCGGCCGCATCGCCAATCCAGTGCCGTTCGGAAGCTTCCTAGCCACTATGGTTGATGAAGGAGTTTCTGTCTCGCTCCTGATCGAAGCGCTGGAGGAGAGAGGTCTGGTCCGTAACCTCGCGGAGCCGACGCTGGCCGCCCTATCAGGTGAAACGGCCAGCTTTCTGGCAGGCGGAGAAGTTCCCATTCCCGTGGCGCACGACGGCGATGAGGTCACGGTGGAGTACAAAGAATTCGGCGTCCGCCTTAGCTTTACCCCAGTCGTGCTTGGCAATGGGCTGATCAACCTTACGCTGGAACCGGAAGTAAGCCAGATTGATCTGAACAACACCTACAATACTGGGACCATCGAGCTACCGAGCTTTTCCACCCGTCGTGCCAGCACCACAATAGAACTTCGTGCCGGGCAAAGTTTCGTGATTGCCGGCCTGCTCCAGCGCAACAATGCGCGGCGCCAGTCCCAGGTTCCTTGGCTAGGCAGCGTGCCAATCCTGGGCACGCTTTTCCGGTCGGCGTCTTGGCAAAAAGATGAAACCGATCTGGTGATCATCGTGACGCCCTATCTCAACAAACCCGGCGGTCCTTCTGAGCGGCTTGCGTCGCCGCTGGAGGATTCCATCCTGACTACGGAGCAAGAGTTTTTTCTGAGGGGTACGCAGGAGATCACCAGAGGTGAATTGGAGCGTCGCTTACGCAGGCGCTCCATCGATGCCCCCTTCGGGCACATCATCGAAGGCAGTTCAGGTGGCTAGCTTCCTACGGCTCTTGTGCCTCTTTGCTCTGGCAGGATGCTCTGATCCGATGTCCCATGAGGACGGGATCTGGGCCGAGGCCGGTTCAGCACAACTTAAGAATACAAGCAGTCAGACCATCGGGCCTAACATTGGCTATGGCTGGGGCGCAAACCCTGGCAGCTCGGGGCCTCGCGCTGCCGTTGTGATACAGCAATATCAGGCCAAATCCGGCCAAGCCGCTAGCACGACATCTGGCGAAGCGCTTCCCTCTCTACGTTAGTCTTGCGACCGGCTGTCGATATCAGCCTCTTCACGCCACTTTGCTGGACGGAGCTATGTCCGATAGTTTGGATATACTGCACTGGAAAAGCTCACTGAGCTGCAAGGAGATATTTTCAATGGTCAATTTTTTAACAATTAATGATGTTTTCCTGCTTTAACGCCCGAAGCGGACTAATAGGGCGAGTTACTCTTTTAGTAGTTGCGATTTCGCGCTATATTTTAATGGATTGATTAATGTTGGCCATTTTCGGGAGGAACTCCTCATGAGGCGCAGCAAATTTTCTATGTTGGGGATTTCCTCGGTCGGCTACAAGCTGACTACCCTCTTACCAGCAGAGCGCGGGGCTTCAGCGATAGAATTCGCACTTCTGGCGCCGGTTCTTATTGTAACTATTTTGGGAACAGTGGACGTTGGGCGCGCGCTGACTGAACAAATGAGTCTTAGCTCGCTTCTGCGAACGGGTGCTCAAACGGCAATGGCAGGTGGCGATCTTTCTAGGATTAACCAAGTGCTACATGCGGCAAAGGATGACTCAATCGCGTTGGAAGTGGTGCGCGTTTGCGCTTGCCCCGAAAACGCGGGAGCTACAGTGAACTGTTCCACGACCTGTGCAGGTCTGGCGCCCACGGCCATATATTATCATATAAATGCCGAGAAGACATTCTCCGGAGCTTTCCTACCTGACATTCCTCTCTCTCGGTCACTCCAGGTGCAGGTACGATGATCAGGTGCATAAAGCTTCACAGGCTGGTCGGCTGTGCTTCAGGAGCGGCAGCGATCGAATTCGCAATGGTTGGCCTTATCCTCATCTGCCTTCTCCTCGGGATCTTCGAATTTGGCCGCGCTCTGTTTCTCCGCAACCAGTTAGCCTTTGCTGCTGACATCGCAACGCGTCAAGTCTTGCTTAATCCGCCAGAAACGAGCAGCGATCTCGAAAATCTTGAAGCAGCAATCCGGAATTCTATCCCGTATGATCAAGGTGGACTACAAGTGGAGCTTACACTACCGTCTGAAGAAGGCATTATGCCGATAACGCTACGTCAGCCTTTAAGGCTACTGGTGCCAGACCTTCTTCACAAGAACATCACGTTAAGCGTAAGTCGGCAGATTCCGCTGCCGTAGCCACATTGGAGCGGGCTACGGGGGTCGCCCCGGCACCTAAGGTGGTAAGCCGTCGATGTGAGCTGCTGCCGGTTTCGTGGACACCGGATTAAGCTAGCATAGCGCGGGCCTGGAACTCCATTGGGCTGAGGTAGCCCAGTTTCGAATGGCGCCTGCGCGGGTTGTAGAAGCGTTCGATATAATCGAAGACGTCGGCGCGGGCCTCGTTGCGGGTGCGGTAAACCTTACGGGCCGTCCGTTCGGTCTTCAGCGATGAGAAGAAGCTTTCCATCACGGAATTGTCCCAGACATTACCGGCCCGGCTCATCGAACAGGTGATCCCGTTGTCCGCCAGCAGACGCTGGAACTGCTCACTGGTGTATTGCGAGCCCTGGACGCCCTTCTGTGTGTCAAGCGGTCGCTACTGGTGGTCGGTTGATCTCTTTTTGTCGGGCGCGGATTATGCCGAAGACTTCGCGGGCGATGTAACGCTTGAGCATCCGAATGGCTTCGAGCTTAGAATGTCCCATGGCCGTGCGCTTGGCGACGTAGGCCTTTGTCCGCGGGTCGAGGCGCATCCGGGAGACGGCGATGATATGCAGCGCGCTGTTGGCCGCCCGGTCACCGCCTCGGTTCAGACGATGCCGGATCGTCTTGCCGGAAGATGCGGGCACCGGGCTGACACCGCAGAGTGCGGCGAAGCTGGCCTCGGAGGTGAGGCGGCCCGGATTGTCCCCGGCGGTTAGCAGCAGTTGGGCAGCGGTCTCCCGTCCGATCCCGCAGCGCGTGACGAGGTCAGGTGCCAGGTCTTCCACGATCGCGCCGATCCTCCCGTCGAGTTCGCCGATCTCGTCGTGCAGCTCCACGTAGCGCCGGGCAAGCGATCTAAGCGCGATCCGGCATGCACCCTCGACATCGCGGTAGGCAGACATGTCCGGGCGCGATGCGGCCAGCGTGCGGATGAGCTGCATCCGCGTCATCTCGCGGAGTCTGTCGCGTAGGGCATCCGGGGCGGAGACAATCGTGCCATGGATCATCTGGAGGGCAACGCGCCGTGCGGCGATGGCAGAGTTGCGGCAAACCTTCAGGACACGAAGGGCTTCCACCATACCGTCGCGGCCACGAGGGGTGACGGTGCGAACGCCTGCAAAAGCGGCGTGAGCAGCGTTCTGTGCATCGAGATCGTCATTCTTGCCTTTCCGACGCCGTTCGAGCCTGTCGGGCGTCGTCACCTCCAACACCTCGATCCCAGCCTGCTGGAGGAAGCGTAGAAGGCCCGCGCCGTAGCTGCCGGTGCATTCGACGCCGACGCGGCGCAGGTCGCCGTGAGATCGCATCCAGACGAGCATCTTTCCGTAGCCCTGTCGTGTCGTGGGGAAGGATGCTGTCGCCAAGACGCGGTTGTGATCATCGACCACAGCCGCAACGTGGAGGTCCTTATGTGTGTCGACTCCGCCAGTGACGGTGCTGGTCTTTGATGCCTCGGTATTCGTCATGATCTGGTTCTCCTGCGATCGCTGCATTGAGCGACGCCCAGACCGGTGCGGGACAGGACAGTCATGAGACCCCGCCAAAAGCAGGATCACGCCCTTCTCGGGTCACACGCGAAACCGGCGAGGCGAAGCCTCACCGCAAGGCGTTCCCGGGCGGCCGACAGGTCCAGGGAAAGACACGTCGGTCGATCGGAGTGTGGGTCAAGCCGCACCGAGGCACCCTGCGGCGCCAGCATAACAGACGGTCGATCGGTGTTTGGGTCAGACCGCCCAGGAACTGGCTTCGATCGTATGACTATCCGAGTGGTGCAACAGCGCATCGGCCTTGCCGCGTCGCCAGACCGCCATCATCAAGGCGTCCATGACCAGCGATGCATCTCGGTCGGCCTTCATGGACCAGCCAACCGCGCGCCGGGAGAAGAGATCCAGGACGACCGCGACGTATCCACTCTCCAGTTCCTTGGTCACGATCTTATCTTCGTGTCCACAAAACCGGCAGCAGCTCAAACTTCCTGTTGGATCATTCGTTCGGCTTCAGATTTTGGGGCCTCTTCACAAATGAGGCTTTGTGCACCCGATGTTGCCGAAGCAAGCCAGTTCCGAGCCTGCAGCCGCGCGATGCAGAAGCCGCCTTCACTGTTCACGCCGACATTGCAATGAAGGCGAAGCAAGGCGGGCAGCTGTTGCTCGGCGTCACCACATCGTCTTCAGCCTCACTGCAAAGGCAAAGCCGCCACTCATGCATGCACCGGGAGGGTATAGAGCCCCTGTGACCGATCCAGATGCGCGCACATGGCTTCGACGGCCGCATCGGCGTCTCGGTCCTGCATGAGCGCGACCAGGCGCTCGTGTTCGCGAATGGTGACGCCCTCGTTCCCCGACCAGTGCAGCAGCACGCCGTGATACTGGAACAGCCAGCGCAACATCGACTGGCTTGTGGCGATCAGGATTGGGTTGCCGGTGATCTGCGCGATGCGGTTGTGGAAGTCTATGTCGAGAGACACGAACTCGCCGGCGGTGCCGATGGCGTCCCGCTGCCGATCAACCAATCCGCGAAGATCATCTAAATCCTTAGATGTTGCCAGCGGCACGGCCGTGCGGATCATGCCGCACTCGAACATCCGCCGTGCCTCCTTCAGATGCTCCAAGTGGCTCGGTTCAGAGGAAAGCAGCATCTTCGCGACATCATCAACGCGGCTGAGGACGCTGCCTGCACTCAGCTCGTTGACCCTGCTGCGCTCGCCGTGGCTGATGGTGATCAGGCCCATCGTATGAAGATGCTGCAACGCCTCGCGGACGGCCGGCCTGCCGACGCCGAACCGCTCCATCAGGTCCCGCTCGGAGGGCATGGGCGCGCCGGGGGGCAGCTCTCCCCTGGCCATGAGATCCTGCAGGCGCTCAAGCACCTGGTCGGACAGCTTGCGCCGTACAATCCTGTCGGCAGAGTGGTCCTTGCTCATCCGGGCTCCGTGCATCTTTGGCCCTTCATCTAGGCGCAGATGCGGCGGTGCGCAAATTAGCAATAGTCCAGCCGAAGGGCGGCAGACGGCCAGACCGGAGGGTCAGGTTTACCGTAATCCTGATGTCGCCTGCTTCAAGCACAGCCTCGTTCCCCGCTTCGGCCTGCTTGATCGGCTTTCCTGCGAGCCGGGCCAGGGCCGCGACCGCCTCCGCAATCGGCCTTGCCGTGCCGTCGTCGCGATAGAGGCCGCGCGGACCGTAGAGCGATGCAGGGGTCCAGACGGAAACTCCAGCCGGCGCGATGGCAGCCGCGAGGCCGATGGCGTAGGCGGCGGCAAAGGCGCCATCCTGGCGTGGGTCGTCGGCGGCCATGCAGATCCGGCGGCGGTCCGGGTTCGGGATCGTGCGGCTACCGTATGGGTTGTAGCGCATGGCAATTGTCGAGGGGCCGAGCCTATAGTCCGCCTCACCAATGATCGCTTGGGCTGAAGCAAGGATATGTGGGACGGCCTCCAGCGTCTCGATCACGGATAGATCGTCTGCCGCGTGAACGATGGGGCAGAGCCCGTGGGTCACGAAGTCGAGCCCTTTGGGCGGGCGCTTGCGGTTTAACTCGGGGAAGAAGCTAACAACGCCGCCGCCAAGAGGAAGCCCGGGAAAAGCAGCGCGTGCGGCGCTGGCGATCTGATCCGCAGGCGGGCATGGCGGCCCATTCGAGCCGGGCGGCACTGATTGCCGATCCACGGCAGGCGTGACCATGACCGAAGCCGGACGCAGTCGTGACGCCGAAAGCGCCTGTCCATGCGCAGCCAGTTCCGGGCCGGGGTCTGCATCTCCGGGGCAAGCGGCGATCAGTTCAAGATCAAAGGCTATATCCGGAAAAGCCGCCTGCAGCGCGGCGAAAGCTGCTAGGTCAGCATCCAGCGGCCCCTGCGTTGCGTCAAGATGGCAGAGCAACCTCTGGGGTCCTACGGCCGACAGATCCTGCGGATGATCGAGGGCCCGACACGCTTCAGCAGCCTTCACCTCAAGTGCTGTTTCGGGGAAGCGCGACTCGGGCACCGCTGGACGCGGCGGCGGCACCGGCGCCGCCGCACAGACAGGCTTCCAACTAACGCGCACGCGCTGGTCCAGCGCCGGCCCATCCGACAGGGAATACGGCCAAGGCAACGCAAGCGGACGGTTGTAGGTCTTGAATGACGCATCGCCCCATTGGCGCTGGTCCTCCATCTCGAAGACATCGCCCTCCAGCCGACACTCGATGCGCCAACCTTGGGCATGATGTGACAGCGCGGCGATCTTCTTGAAGGGCTGCCACGGCTCGATCAGGTGGGGCATCTGACCTTGGGTTTCCATGCCGTCCGAGTGTGCGACCGTGACCCGCGCGCCAGCGACGCCGTTGATGGGGTGCAGCACGGTGAAGCCCGCGCGATTGGTCCAGACCTTGCCCGAGACGTCGGCATTGGCGTGGCAATCCAGCCCCTGTCCGTCCAGGCGCAGCGTGATCCGGGCGTGTAGGCGACCTGTTCCCATATCGTAGTCGGCGTCGTAGCTGACAGTGACAGCGTCCGGTGCCTCATCGAGCTGCAGGTTCGACACAGCCGCCGCAACCGTCCCCCAATCACGGTCGCGGACCAGGAACATTACGCCGCGGATCGCCTCGACGCCAGCGACGCGGAGGTGGCGAAGTTGGCCGCCCTCCAGCGTGACCTCGGCCGCGCCGACGCGAAGAATCTGTCGCATGGGCTGAGGTTCATTGATATCGTAGAGCTCCCGGCTCACGTCAGTTCGATCCGGCTGCGAGCCTCGGCCGAGGCATAGGCGGCCTCGACCAGCGCCAGCGTCTTGAGGTTGTCATGGCCCGAGGTTTCGGGCTGCCGCCCCTGTCGGATGCAGTCGACGAAGTGCTGCTGGATGATCTGGACGCTCTCCTGAATGTTGTGCCATGGCCGCTCGGCCCACGCCAGAAGCCGGGGCGAGACGTCGCGCACATCCTCGTTCCCCGCCGACTGGACAGTCAAACGGTAGCCGGCATCCAGCCGCAGCGTTCCCGCATCGCCCTCGATCTCCAGCAGCGTCTCGGGGAAAGTCTCGGGCGTGCGGCGGGTGGCGTAGGAGCAATCGACCACGGAGGTCGCGCCCCCCTCGTGATCCAGCAGCATCGTCGCCACGTCCTCGCCCCGGATCGTCGGGTTGATCTGAGCGGTGCTGGCGGCCAGATGCGTTACGTCCCCTAGCAGCGCGCGGGCAATGTCGAGGATGTGGATGCCTAGGTCCTGAATGATGAAGCGTGGGTCGGTGGCAAGATAGGGTTGACCCGAGAAGATATCATAGCCCGAGCGAAAGCTGACCCGGCCGAAGAACGGCGTGCCGATGGCGCCGCCGCGCACCGCCTCGATGGCCGCGCGGATCGGGGACTGCCAGCGGAAGTTCTCGTGCACCATCAGCGTGCGGCCGGCGGCCTCGATTGCGTTAACCATGGCGCGGGCATCCTGCAGCGTGTCTGCGAAGGGCTTCTGGCAGATGACATGCAGCCCGGCACGAGCCGCCGCCTCGACCAGCGGGCGGTGCGAAGGAACGGTGGTCGCGATGTCCACGAAGTCGAGGTGCTCGGCTGCCAGCATCTCGGCCGCGTCGGTGTAGCGGCGCGCAATGCCGAAGCGCTCGCCGGTCTCCTCAAGCCGCTGCGGGTCTCGGTCGCAGATCGCGGTAACGCGGGCGCCGTCGCAGCCGGCCCATCCGTGCATCTGGTTCTGAGCGAAAAAACCGCAGCCGATCAACGCGCCGTTCAGCATGTCACTTTGCCCCTGCTTCGGATTGCAGCGCGACGCGCGCCTGCAGCTTCTGCTGCGCCTGATCGACGACAACGGCGGCGATGATGACAAGCCCCTTGATGACCGTTTGCCAAAAGGACGACACGCCCATCATCACCAGCCCGTCAGACAGCACGCCGATCACGAAGGCGCCGACGATGGTACCCCCAATCCGCCCGCGCCCGCCCGACATCGAGGTGCCGCCAAGCACCGCCGCTGCAATTGCGTTCAGCTCAAAGCTTTGCCCGGTCGCGGGGTGTGCGGCCACCAGTTGCGAACTGATGATAAGGCCGACCAGCGCCGCGCAGAAGCCGCTGAACATATAGACGAACAGCTTGATCCGCGTGATCTTGACGCCAGACAGCGCCGCGCCGCGTTCGTTCCCGCCGACGGCGTAGATGTAGCGCCCAAGCGGCGTTCGGCGCGAGATGTAGGCCGCGACCACCGCCACCGCGATCAGCATCCAGATCGAGATGGGCAGCCCAAGGAAGTTCCCCGCCCCGATTAGCCGGAACGTGTCCGAGCCGTACTCAGGGTTGCCGTTCAGGTTCGGGAACGTCCGCCCGTCCGAGAACAGCATCGCTGCGCCCCGGCAGACATAGAGCGTGCCGAGCGTCGCGATGAACGGCGCGACGTTCAGTTTCGTGATGAGGAACCCGTTGACCGCGCCGATGGCGATGCCGACCAGCGCGACGATCAGGCAGATCTCCACCGTGCTGAAATGCATCGTCCAGCCGAGCCCGACGTCGATCCCGTTCAGGATCAGGTAGCCCGCGACCATCCCGCACAGGCCCACGATCGAACCGACCGACAGGTCGATCCCGCCCGAGATGATGACAAAGGTCATTCCGATTGCCAGAAACGCGTTCAGCGCGACGTGCTTGGACATGATGACCATGTTTGCTGTCGACAGGAAGTTCGGCGCGGCGAAGGCGAAGAAAGCGAAGACGACGATCAGCGCGATGAAGGTCCGGGCCTTCAGCAGCACCAGCAGCGCCTGCGTCGATTGGTGGCGCGGCCCGGCGCCCGTGGCGGCGATGTCGCTCATGCGGGGATCTCCTGCTTGGTGGATGGCGCGTGGCCCTTGGCCGAGGCGGTGACGACGACGGTCTCAGTCGCCTCGTGCCGCTCGAAGCGGCCGGTCACGCGGCCGTTGGACATGACCACGATGCGGTCCGACAGGGCCATCAGTTCTTCAAGGTCCGAGGTGACGAAAATGATGCCCAGCCCCTCGGCTGCCAACTCGCGCATGACGCGGAACACCTCGGCCTTGGCGCCGATGTCAATCCCGCGCGACGGCTCGTCCATCAGCAGCACCTTGGGCCGCGTCATCAGCGCCTTACCGATCACGACCTTTTGCTGGTTGCCGCCCGAGAGGCTGGACACCGGGTTCTCCATCGAGGCGATCTTGATCGTCAGCCGCTTGACGAAACCTGCAACCGTGCGCCGTTCGCCGCCAAGGTCCATGTGAAAGCCTTTAGTGATCGCACCAAGGCTGGACAGGGTCATGTTCTCGCGGATAGGCATGATCTGGACCAGCCCGTCGTTCTTGCGGTCCTCGGGGATCAGCGCGATGCCGCGCTTGATGCGTCCCGCAACGCCACCGCGCGAGGTGAGCGGCTTGCCGTTCACGAACATGCGTCCAGTAGCATGGGGATGCCGGCCGATAACGCATTCCAGAAACTCGCTGCGCCCTGCCCCCATCAGGCCGTAAACGCCGAGAATCTCGCCTGCACGCAGGTCCAGACTAACGTGATCTACGGCAAGGCCGCCGCCCATGCGGGGCAGGCAGACATCCTCTGCGCGGAAGATCTCTTCGCCGAAATCGTGGCTGTCGGCTTTGGCGTAGTCCTTGCTGGCCTCGCCGATCATGCTGCGGACGATCCAATCAAGGTCCACCCCCTCCATCGGGCGGGCGCCGGTGATGGCGCCGTCACGAAGAACCGTGATGTGATCTCCGATCCGCAAAAGCTCCTCCAGCCGATGCGAGATATAGACGATGCCGACGCCCTGACGGCGCAGGTCGGCGATGACGCGGAACAGGATATCCACCTCGGTGGCGGACAGTGCGCTGGTCGGCTCGTCCAGGATCAGGATGCGGGCGTCCTGCGCCAGGGTCTTCGCGATCTCCACGACCTGCTGCTGGCCAACGCGCAGATCCCCCACCAGCGTGTCAGGGTCGATGTCGTGTTCCAGCCGCGCCATCAGCGCACGCGTCTCGGCCCGCTGAGCAGCCATGTCGATGTCGATGCCGGCGCGCGTGCGCTCGCGACCGATGAAGATGTTCTCGGCCACGGTCATGTTGGGAAAAAGGTTAAGCTCCTGGAAGACGATGCCGATGCCGTGGCGGCGCGCCTCGTCGGGGCTGCCGATGCGGACGTCCTGCCCATCGATCAGGATGCGGCCCTCGGTCAGCTGCTCTACGCCCGCGATGACCTTCATCATCGTAGACTTGCCGGCGCCGTTCTCACCCACCAGCACATTGACGGCGCCCATGTGCAGGTCGAAGTCGACCGACTTCAGCGCACGGGTGCCGGGATAGACTTTGGTGCCGCCGCGGATGGAGAGGCCGATGGTCATGGCTGGGCCTGCAGCGCTACAGGCACCATGACCCAGTCCGCGGCGGCCGCCGTCAGCGTCATCGCGCCGGTGACGGTCATGCGCTGGCCGGTCAGATCGCCCTCTGGCAGTGCCAGCCGCTCATGGGACTGATCGTTCAGCGCGCGGGCGAGCTTGGCGAATTCGATCTGGTCGCGGAAATCGGTGAAGGTCAGAAAATCCAATGCATCCCGCAAGGACGTCCCGCGGATCACCGGACCTAGCTGCACCGTCACGTCGCCCGCGCCGTCGCCGGTCGTGTCCAGCGTCACGTTTGCGGCGCGCGAGGCGCGGTCCTCGGCCACCACCACGCCCTCGGCAGTCACGATGAAGTTCCACTGACTACCCTCGGCCGCAGCTCGGATGCCATGCGCCGCCCCTGCCTCGTCAAGACCGCCAGCAAGCGCGTCCCGCAGCGCAGGCGCGGTGACGGCGCGCTCGCTCAGGTAGACCGGCAGGCGCTCGTCGAAGATCTCGGCCGCGCGCAGGGCCATGCGCTGGTCATCGTCCAGCGGGGTGGCGGCCGCCTGATCCTCGGGGTCGGGGTTCGGCACAATCTTGCAACCGGGTAGTGCGGACATGGCCAACATGCCCGCCAGAACGGCGGTCTTGGTGCTAAGCATCCAGAAAATCCTGATTGGAGCTGGCCCGGCGGCAAGGCCGGGCCGGTCGGCTTATTCCGCCAGTGCGAAGGTTTCCAGCTGGGCGACGTTGTCCTCGTTAATGAGGATGCAGTCCATCAGCTGCTTTTCCTCAAGCCCGGTGGATCCGGTCTTCAGGTACTGGTCGGCCTGCTCGACCGCCAGCTGCGCCTGCCGGTAGGCGGGTTGCAGCACAGTGGCCTTGATGCCGCCCGCCTTGATGGAATCGCGCACGTCGTTCGAGCCATCGAAGCCGACCACGATGACGTCGGTCCGCCCGGCCGCTTCCAGCGCCGCCCAGGCCCCCATCGCCATGGTGTCGTTGCCCGAGATCACGCCCTTGATGTCGGGCTGCGCCTGCAGGATCGTCTCCATCACGGTGTAGGCCTCGGTCTGCGACCAGTTGGCGGTCTGCTGGGCGACCATTTCCATGTCCGGGTACTGATCGATGATGTCGTGATAGCCAGAGGACCGGATGCCCGCGTTCGTGTCCGCCTCGCGGCCCAGCAGTTCCGCGTACTGGCCTTCCTCGCCCATCAGGCGCACGAACTCCTCAGCGCCAAGCTGCGCACCTTGGTAGTTGTTCGACACGATCTGGCTGACGGCAATGCCGCTTTCCTTGATCTCCCGGTCGATGAGGAACGATGGAATGCCCGCGTCCTTGGCGCGCTGGACGGCGGCGACGGTCGCGTCGGCGCCCGCGTTGTCCAGGATGATCGCCTTGGCGCCGCGCGCGATGGCGGTGTTGAACAGCTCGGACTGCTTGTTCGGGTCATCGTCATGGACCATCACGACGGTTTCGTAACCAAGCTCCTGCGCGCGCGCCTCAGCGCCGACGGCCTCGGCCTTGAAGAAGGGGTTGTCGTGGCTGGGGGTGATGATGGCGATCAACCCCTCCGCGGCGGCAAGGCCAGGCAGGGCGACGGCCAGCGAAAGGCCCAAGGCCGAGATCATCAGCCTGCGGTTAAGTTTCATGTATTCCTCCCTATGATCAGCCGGGTTTCTCTGCCCGTTCCTCTCTGACAGCTGTGACGGTGGCACTGATTTATCATCTGGTCAACAGGTATGATGAGATAATCCCTATGGCATTATCCACTGGCCCAAGCCAATCGAGATCACCGGCACATATGTGATGAGCGCAAGCGCCGTCAGCACCACGAGGATCGGCCATACGAGCGACGCGAAAATAGCCTGCACCGGCACCCGGGCGACCGCAGCTGCCGCGAAGAGGTTGACCCCGAGCGGCGGCGTGATCATCCCAAGCGCCAAGTTTACCACGATGACGATGCCGAAATGCACGGGATCGACGCCAAAGCTGATCGCGACAGGCGTCAGGATGGGCGCCAGAACGAGGATCGCCGCACTCGTTTCAATGAACATGCCGACGATCAGCAGCAACAGGTTCACCCCCAGCAAGAAGGTCAAGGCGCTGGCAAAGTTCTCTTGCGCCCAACTTCCGACCGCGCCCGGCAGGCCTGACAGGCTGATCAGAAAGCTGAACAGCGCGGCAGCGGAGATGATCAGCATCACAGCGCCGGATGACATTGCCGCAGCGCGAAAGACGGCCGGCAATTCGCGCCAGGACAGTTCGCGGTAGACTAGGATCGACAGGATCAGCGCGTACACAACTGACACTGCCGCCGCTTCAGTTGGTGTAAACACGCCGCCATAGATGCCTCCGACGATGATGATGGGCATCATCAGGGCGCCAAAGGCCCGGCGCAGCGCGGGCAGCACAGGCTGGCGCCCCTCGGCATCGGCGAGCCCGTAGCCAGCGACACGGCACCAGACCTGCACCATCAGGACCAATCCCCCGGCGATCAGTAGTCCCGGCCCCAGCCCTGCAAGAAACAGCCGGGTGATCGAAGTCTCGGTCGAGACGGCATAAAGGATCAGCGGCACCGAGGGCGGAATGATGACGCCAAGCTCTGCCGACGAGGCCTGCACCGCGCCCGCCATTCCTACCGGGTAGCCGTGCCGTAGCATGGCGGGGATCAGAATTGAGCCGACCGCGAAAGTCGTCGCCACCGAGGAGCCCGAGATCGCGGCAAACAGCATGCAGGTCAGCACGCAGCAACTGGCAAGCCCGCCCTGCACGTTGCCGACAAGCGACTTCACCAGGTCCACCAGCCTGGCCGAGATGCCGCCCTGCGTCATGATCGCGCCGGCTAGAATGAAGAAGGGAACGGCCATCAGCGGAAAACTGTCCAGGCCGGTGAACATGCGCTGCGGGACGACAAGCAAGGGCAGGTTCGAGAAGAACTGGATGGCGAAGACCGATGCCAGCGCGATCGACACCGCCACCGGTACGGACAGCGCAAACAAAGCGACCAGTCCGACTGCCAGGGCGCTGTTCATGGTGTTCCCCTTTCCTGATCCAGATGGCGCAGCAGGACACCTGGGATAGCCATCAGGGCACCGACAGGGATAGCGGCATAGAGCCAGCTCATTGAGATCCCCAGCATCGCCACACGCTGCGCCTGAACGCGCAGAGTCATCGACCAGCCGAACCAGAACAGCACACCCAGCAGCAGAAGGGTCAGGCCGGTCACCAGCCGGATGACCCAGATCTGCCAATCCTGCGGCAGAAGCCCCCGCAGGAAGTCGATGGGGATCATGCCGCCGAGCCGAAACGCTGCAGATGCGACGAGGAAGGTCGACCAGATGATGAAGGCGCGGGCCGATATTTCGGACCATCCCGCCGCGTCGCCCAGAATGAAGCGGGTGATGACCTGGAAGAACACGAGCCCTGTGGCGACTGCCAGAAGCAACGCTGCAAGGTTGTGCGACAGGCGGACGATGGCTTCGCCCAAAGCCTCGACGTGTTTCATGCTGTACTCCGCCGATGGGGCGGGGCGCCCTGCCCCGCCGACCGCGTTCAGTCCTGCGCCGCGCGGATGCGCTCGATCAGCTCAGGTGCATAGCGCGACGCGAACTCGTCATAAGCCGGCTGGACAGCAGCGGCAAAGGCGGCCTTGTCGATGTCTTCGACGACCTCCATCCCGTTCTCCTTCATCAACGCGATGCCGCTTTCCTCGTTCGCGGCGACCGTGGCGCGGGTCGCCTCTGCCGCGGCGTGGCCGGCCTCGACGAACCAGCCCTGCTGCTCGGGCGTCAGCGTGTCCCAGTGGATCTGCGACATCGCGACGACCGCAGGGGAATAGACATGCCCTGTCAGCGTGATGTGGTTTTGGATCTCCCACATGTTGTTGGCGGTCACGATCGGGATCGGGTTCTCCTGCCCGTCGATGGTACCCTGCTGGAGCGAGGTCAGCACTTCGGTCCAGCTCATCGGCGTGGGCGCGGCGCCGGCGGCGCGGAAGGCAGCGATATGCACCTCGTTTTCCATCGTCCGCAGTTTCATCCCGGCCATGTCGGCCGGCTCGCGGATGGGACGGACCGAGTTGGTGAGATGACGAAAGCCATTTTCAGCCCACGCCAGGCCGATGATCCCGTGCGGCTCGAAGCTGCTCAGAAGCTCCTGTCCGATCTCGCTGTCGAGCACCTCGTGGGCGCTTTCATAGTCGTTGAAGAGGAAGGGGAAATCCAGGGCATAGACTTCTGGAACAAAGTTGCCGATGGGCCCAGTGGACGAGATCGTCAGCTCGACGGTGCCGATCTGCAAGCCCTCGATCACGTCCCGCTCGCCGCCCAAGGCGCCGGCCGGGCGCAGCGAGATCTCGAACGCCCCGTCCGACAGTTCGGCGATCTTATCGGCAAAGGCGCGGGCTCCGTCGCCGTAATGCGACTCCGCTGGCGGTGTGAAGGCAAGGTTCATGACCTTGCCTTGTGCCAAAGCGGGCCCGGCAGCCAGCAGCATGGCGAGCGCCGAAGCAGTGACAGACAATTTCCTCATAACTTCCTCCCTGGTAAAGATAGACAACGACGGCGCTCCCCCAGCTCCGTCAAGCGTCAGGTAATGCGCCGGATGCTCTCGGCGATTTCGTCCCACTCGAAGACGCGCTTCCAATCATCGCGCATCAGCATCGGCTTGCCAAATTCGATCGCCTTGTTGCAGGCGTCCGAAAATGCCCCTTCGCGCTCGTTGAAGAGCACCGCGCCAAGGATGTTCATGTGGCCCAGCAGGAAGTCGCGGGCACATTCATGGCTGACGCCGCTGCGGGCGACCGTCTCGTCCAGCGCCTCGCGCATGACCGCCATCAGCGAGGCGCAGACGGTTTCGGACAGGCCCGGTTCCAGCATCGCCATCTGCTTGACCGTCACCTCATAACTGCGCGCAACGGGAGCGTAGATCGCGCGTGCGATGCGGTCGCCAAGCTCGTAATGCTCGCGCGGGCCCTGCATGAGCGCGTTGACAACGCCTTGCTTGGCGGCAATGCCGCCAAAGTGATCGGCCCGGCCCTCGGGCGTCGTCTCGTCGTTCCAGATCGGCGGGTGGCAGGGATGGGTGACGAAATAGGTGATGTCCTCCCGCTCGGGCAGGTGCCCGGCGAAAGGCGCAGCCGCATCGAGGATCACGACCATCGTGCCGGCGGCAAGCGCCGGGACGATGGCTCCAGCTACCTTGCCGATCACTGTGTCCGGCACGGCAAGGATGACCACCTCGGCGTCTCGCAGCGCCTGCTCCTGCGGCACGCAGTCGATACCTGTTTCTGCCTTTAAGCGTGCCTGCCCGGCCTCGCTGACCTCGACATGCGCCACATCGAAGTCGGTTCGCGCAAGGTTGGTGGCCAACCGCACCCCCATTTTCCCGCCTGCACCCAGCAGCGCCACTTTCGTCATCCTGCTTCCCCCGTCCGGAATCGTCTTGTCAAACTGGTATGATGAGATGATTATTAAGCAGAACTGTCAAGCAGGGACACTATGAGCCAGACGAATCTGCTGCGCCTCGCGTGGCTGGGGGACGACTTCACCGGCTCGGCCGCCGTCATGGAGGTGCTGCAATTCGCCGGCATCCCGTCCGTCCTGTTTCTAGAACCCCCATCGGCGGCGCTGCTAGAGCGCTTTCCCGGCGCAGAGGCAGTGGGCTTAGCGACAACCGCACGCACACACGGGCCTGACTGGATGGGCCAGCACCTGCCGCCGCTGCTGCGCGGGCTGCATGCGCTCCAGCCGCAGATCCTGCACTACAAGATCTGCTCGACTTTCGACTCCGCGCCTCATGCCGGATCCATCGGCGCCGCGATCGAGGCGGCACTTACAGTTCGTCCGGCCGATGCCGTGCCTCTGCTGACGGCGGCCCCGGCGATGCGGCGCTACCAGGCTTTCGGGCATCTGTTCGCGGCAGGCCCGCACGGGGTGGCGAGGCTGGACCGGCACCCGGTGATGGCGCATCACCCGGTTACGCCCATGGCCGAATCCGATCTTCTGATCCATCTGGCGGGGCAGACTGACCTTCCCTCCGTGCTGATCGACCTCGAGGCCATGGCTGCAGACCCTCAAGCCGCGTTGGAAGCTGCGCTGGCGCAAGGTTCAAGGGTCCTATCGCTGGACTGCATGGACTCAGCCAGCGAGACTGCGGCGGGCCGCCTGATCTGGGAGAACCGCGACCGTTTGGGGCTGGTCGCTGGCAGCCAGGGGATCGAATACGCACTTGTCCGCCATTGGCAGCAGAGCGGAGAAATCGCACCGCCGCCCCCTCCTGCCTCTGCAGGAGCCGTGGCGCAGGTTGCAGCCGTTTCGGGGTCTGTGTCGCCGGTGACGGCCGCGCAGCTGCAATGGGCGGGCAGGAACGGTTTCGCGCTGATTGGCTTCGACGCCCGGGCTGCCTGCGGCAGTAATGCTGATCTGGAGGCCGAGGTTGCCCGCGCCTCGGCGGCTGCGCTCAATGCCGTCCGCGGCGGTGCCAGCCCGCTGGTTCATTCCGCCGCCGGGCATGATGGGATCGAGGTCAGGCAGTTCCGCACAGCCTTGACGGCCAGCGGCATGGAACCAGAAGTGGCGAACAGGCGCATCGGCGAGGGACTGGGCCGTGTGCTCGACCAGGTTCTGCGGCACAGCGGCATTCGTCGGGCGGTCATTTCTGGGGGCGACAGTTCGGGCCATGCCATGCGCCAGCTCTGCCTGTCGGCGCTGATGGCAGTAGCGCCAACCATTCCCGGCGCAGCCCTGTGCCGCGCTTACGGGGACGGCCCGCATGACGGGCTGGAGATCGCACTCAAGGGCGGACAGATGGGCTCGCAAGACTACTTCGGCTGGATCCGCTCAGGCGGCGGCCCCCGAAACGAGAGGACCGCCGCATGAGCGATGAAATGATCCGCGTGACCTACCTTCTGGAAACGCCAGGCGATCCGCGCGCTGCGGCCGAGAAGATCGCGGCCGATCAGTCCACCGGCACATTCACCGAGTTGCCGGGCGAGACCGTGGCGTTGCGCGCCCGCCACGCCGCCCGCGTCGAAGCCGTCGAGCTGCTTGAGCCGCAGGAAAATCCGTCCTGGCCCGAGGCCGAGGGGCCCGTAAACCGCGCCCGCGCCGTCATCGCCTTCCCGCTGGACAGCATCGGCACCGACATCGCCGCCCTGTTGACCGTGACGCTCGGCGGCGTCTTCGCAGCACGCGGCCTGACTGGCGTCCGCGTGCTGGACTTCGGGCTTCCCCCGGCATTCGCATGCCATCCCGGCCCGCAATTCGGCATCGACGGCTCGCGCCGCCTGACCGGCGTCACCGAAGGGCCGATCATTGCCTCGATCATCAAACCCTCGCTCGGGCTGACGCCGGACGAGACAGCGGATGTCGTTCGCACCCTCTGCGAGGCCGGTGTCGACTTCATCAAGGACGACGAGAAGATGATGTCGCCCGCCTATGCACCCTTCGAGGCGCGTGCCAGCGCGATCATGCGCGTGATCCGCAATTATGCCGAACGCACTGGCAAGTGCGTAATGTACGCCTTTGGCATCTCGGCTGCCGATCCGGACCTGATGGTGCGGCGGCACGATCATGTCGTCGCGGAAGGTGGAAATGCGGCCGTTGTCAACATCAACTCGATCGGCCCGGGCGGAATGGCCTTCCTGCGTAAGCGCTCGGCCTTATGCCTGCACGCGCACCGCAATGGTTGGGACCTACTGACGCGGCATCCGTCGCTCGGCTACGACTTCCGCCCCTATCAAAAGATCTGGCGCCTGCTGGGTGTAGACCAATTCCAGATCAACGGGATCGCCGCGAAGTACTGGGAAGGCGACGACAGCTTCGTCCGCTCGTTTGAGGATGTGACGCGTCCGATCTTTTCCGACGCGGACCGCGCCTTGCCGGTCGTCTGCTCCGGCCAATGGGGCGGTCAGGCATTCGAAACCTTCCGTCGCACCCGCTCGCTCGACCTCATGTACCTTGGCGGCGGCGGCATCCACGGCCATCCCGGTGGCCCCGCGGCCGGCGTTCGCGCTATTGGTGATGCCTGGCAAGCTGCGGCACAAGGACTAGGGGCACCTGAAGCCTGCGCCGGCTCACCTGACTTGGCCGCTGCTTTTAGGAAGTGGGGCTAGACCGGGCGGGGCTGAGACTGACCATTGCAGGCGAGGGACGAACGTAAGATGACCGAGTTTTGGATCGGCACGAGCTGGAAGATGAACAAGACCTTGGCCGAGGCCCGCGCCTTTGCCGAGGCACTGGCGGCCGCGCCCGGCGATCCGCGCATCCAGCGCTTCTTGATCCCGCCTTTCACCGCTTGCCGCGAGGTGAAAGCGATGCTGGAAATGACCGACGTCAAGATCGGTGCCCAGAACATGCACTGGGAGGATGCGGGCGCTTGGACCGGCGAGATCAGCCCGGCGATGCTGACCGACTGCAACCTTGACATGGTCGAGTTGGGCCACAGCGAGCGGCGCGAGTATTTTGGCGAAACGGACGAGCGGGTGGGCCTCAAGACCGCCGCCGCCGTCCGGCACGGGCTGATCCCGCTCATCTGTATCGGTGAGACGCTGGCGGAACGTGAGGCTGGCCGCACGGCCGAGGTGCTGGCCCGGCAGGTGCGCGCGGCGCTGGAGCCTGTAGCGGGCTCGGACGCAACCGTGCTGCTGGCCTACGAGCCGGTCTGGGCGATCGGCGCGAATGGCATCCCCGCAACCTCTGGCTATGCCGATGCGCGGCAGGCCGAAATTATCGCGGTCGCGGAGAAGGTGATGGGGCGGCGCGTCCCCTGCCTCTATGGCGGCTCGGTGAACCCCCAGAACTGCGCCGCGCTGATCGCCTGTCCGCATGTGGACGGGCTCTTCATCGGCCGCTCGGCATGGGCAGCCCCCGGCTATCTGGACATCCTGGCGCGCTGCGCCGCAACCATCGGAGAGATGCAATGAAATTGGCAGTCGCAGGCGACAGTGCGGGCGAGGGGCTGGCGAGGGTTCTGGCGGACCACCTTAAAGATCGCTTCGAGGTGTTCGAGGTCAGCCGCACCAATGCAGGGGCGGACGCCTTCTATGCGAACCTGTCGGACCGGGTCGCCTTGGGGGTGACCGACGGGACCTGGGACCGGGCGATCCTGGTCTGCGGCACCGGGATCGGGGTCAGTATCGCGGCGAACAAGGTGCCCGGCATCCGCGCAGCCCTGACCCATGACACCTATTCTGCGACCCGCGCCGCGCTGTCGAACAACGCGCAGATCATTACTATGGGCGCGCGAGTGATCGGACCCGAATTGGCCAAGGCCATCGCTGATGCCTGGTTGACCGAGACGATGAATTTCGACGCAGCGGGCAAGTCGGCCGGCAACGTGAATGCCATCGACGCGGTCGATGCCAAGTACCACAAGGGCTGATGCTGCTGCTTCCGTCGGGCCGGGCCGCCACCGGCCCTCGCTGGCCGAAGCCCTTGCGGGTACCTCGGCTGGCAGTATCGTGACCGCGTCCTGCCTTTCGGTGGGCGGGGCTAACTGAGCCTTGAGTGTCGAGCTTTGTGCTCAAAACGCCAGCCCTCAAGCGACCCCAGAACTTCCACTTCTTATGTCCACCCTTATCGCCTCTTCCTCCTCCGGTTGCTAACGGAGGCCATAGACATCAAGACCTCGGGGCCTTGTTGGAAGGCACGGGTCACGTCGCACACGCAGCACCGGAGGCGATAAGGCCGATTTATGTCGCAGATGGTGTTCTGATGTGCGACGTGGCTGTATCGCCCGCACGATGTGCCGATGGCAGAGTCCTGCGCATTTCTTCAAGAACCTTCTCTTCAGAATATGGCTTCTCAAAAAAAGCAGCACCGGGAGGCACTCGTTCCGGCGTCACATGGCGGTAGCCAGAGGTGACGATCACCCGGACTGCCGGCCAGCGCTTGGCAACCTCTGCGGCAAGCCACAACCCGTCGTGTCCGCATCCCAAATCCACATCCGTGAACAAGACGACAACGTCCGAGCATGTGGCCAGCGTCGTTACGGCTGTCTCGCAATCACTCGCACCGACAGCCTGAAACCCTGCCTCTTCCACCATGGCCAGCGCGGCCATGCGCAAAAGCGGCTCGTCCTCCACCACAAGAACCATGGGAACAGTCATGATGCTTTTACCTCAGGATCTAGATGCTTCGACGAGCGGGGCATTCAGCGTAACAACCAGCCCTGACGGATTATAATCCAGATCCACGCCTCCGGTTCCTGTGAGGCCCACCTGAAGCAGCCGAGAACCGAAGCCTTTCCTTTGAGGTTTGGTGATGCTTGGACCTCCGACCTCGCGCCACTCGATAACAAGGTCACGGTCATTCTCCTCCGCCTGTTCCAGATGCCACCGAATTTCCACATGACCGGCCTCATTGGAAAGGCCCCCGTACTTGATCGCGTTGGTTGCAAGTTCATGGAGCAGCATTGACAGGGTAAGCGTCGTCTTCGGCCCAAGCTCCAGGGCGGGTCCGGCAATCAAAAGGCGCTCGATTTGGACGAGAGGCGTCAAACTTGAGCGAACGATATCCCCGATCGCCGCGGCTTCCCAGTTTCTGTGCAGAAGCACGTTGTGCGCCTGTGACAGCGCATGAAGCCGTCGGGTGAAGTCACACAGCGCCTCTGGGGCGATGGCCCCGCGCAGGGTCTGGGTGGCGATTGCCTGAACCATCGACAGGCTGTTTTTCAGCCTGTGGGACAGCTCCTGGTTCAACACCGCCTGCTCCTCCTCGGCGCGCGCAGTACTCAGAGCGGCCAAGAGACGGTCCGACACGCGGCGCATGAAGTCGATCTCGCCCTGCGTCCAACGTCTGGCTTCAGCGTGGTGGACAAAGAGGGCGCCGACAAGATCGCCCTTCTCGAACTGTGGAACGCTGATATGGGCGGCCACTTGGATATCCCGGTAGCCTTGCAGATCATCAGCCAGTGCGACCTCCTCCTCCGCATTGCACATCACCAGGGGATGTCCCGTTTCCAGCAGCTCAGCGGTGCGAGAGAAGTCTGCGACCTTATAGCTGCCCTGCATCGCCGGCACGTCAGGAGAGACACATTCGCCCAGAACCGTGAACTGGTCTGCCTTGCGCTTCCGGACCGCATACCCGGCACGCGAGACATCAAGGGCCTCGAGAAGAAGGCGACACGTGAGACGGGTCATGTCCTCCTGGCTTGAGGCACGCCTCAGTTCTTCCCCGAGTTTGAGAAGAGCATCTTGACGAAGCGCTGAGGTTTTCTGCTCCGTGATGTCCTGCACGGTACCGAACATGGATCGGATATGGCCCGCCTGGTCGAGAATGTATTCGGCACGGCGGGCGATCCACCTGATGGCTCGGTCATCGGCTCGGCGGATGCGATAGTCAACATCCAGGCGAGCCCCTGCCTGCCGCAGGTCAGCTTCGTCGGGCTGAAGGCTCCCTGCCTGGTCCAGAACCAGGTCCGCGAGCTCAGCGGCCGACACTTCAGGGGCCTCAGCAAGGCCAAAGGTCCGGCAGAACTGCGGCGAGGCCACAATGGTGCCAGTGGTCAGATCCATCTCAAACGTGCCGATGCGCCCGGCCTCTTGGGCCAGCCGCAACCTCCGCTCCGCGTCCCGGAGGACAAGCGCATCCTCCGCGCGCTCTCGGGACACCGACATGAAGCGCGCGATTGTCTGAAAGAATGATAGCGCGTCATCGTCGAAGGCGGGAGCCTCGGAGCTGACAAAGGACACCACTCCAGCTACCTTGTCCTTGAAGCAGATGGGGAAGCCCGCATAGGCCTGAACGCCGGCATCCTTGGCTATCTTGTAGCGCGGCTCGCGGCTCAGATGCAGATCCTCGAGAACAAGTGGCTCGGCTCGCTCGGCAACAATGCCACAAAGGGGAACGTCGAAGGAGATGCGGCGAAGCGCCAGGCTCGTCTCTTCACTCACCCCCACTGAATGGCGCAACTCCAGATGCTGGCCGTCTGCGGCGACATCGTAAAGTAGGCACATATCAAAACCGATCGCGTCAGCACCCCCCTCCAGGATCGGCCGCAGTGTCGCTGCCGGATCATCCGTGTTCAGAAGGGCACTAGCCGCTTGCGACAGCAGCGCCAGCCGCTGCGCCTGCCGGCGTGCTTGGGTCCGATCGCGCAGGATCTTCACGTATCCCACATGATCACCGGCATCATTGCGCAGCGGCATCATTTCGCCCAACGCGAAGAAGCGGGAGCCGTCCTTTGTCACGTGCCAGCGTTCGTCCGCGGCACGGCCCTTGTCGCGAGCGGTTGCCATCTCAAGATCCGGAATGCCGACGTTCCGATCGACGGGGTCGAAGATGATCGCCGCGGGCTGTCCCAGCATCTCGGCTTCGGACCAGCCAAGCACATTCTCCGCGCCGCGGTTCCAGCCGGTAACGTTGCCCTCCAGGTCCTTCGAAATGATCGCGTAGTCGACAGCACTGTCCAGCACCTGTCTGTGCCGGGCCTCGGTCTGCCGTGTCTCTGCCAGCGCCGCACGCAACTCCACCTGCGTCATCGCCTGCCGGGCCAGGAGCTTCAGGGTCCGGATCTGGGACTCGTCCAGCACACGGGGCGTGGTGTCGAGGACGCAGACAGTTCCGATGGGATAACCATCGCGCGTCTTCAGGAGTGCACCGGCGTAGAAACGCAGCCCTCCTTCCTGCGTGACCAGCGGGTTGCCGTCGAAGCGAGGATCATTGCGTGCATCCGGAACGATCATCATGTCTTCGGACAAGATGGCATGGCCGCAGAAGGAGGTGTCCAAAGGGGTTTCGCGCACGCCAAGACCGACTTCGGCCTTGAAGAACTGCCGTTCACTGTCCACGAAGTTTACTACGGCGATAGGTGTCTGACACACCTCCGCCGCCATGGCGGCGATGTCATCGAAGTCCGCTTCCCGCGGTGTATCAAGAATACGGTAGCGGGCCAGGGCCGAGGACCGAGCTCGTTCATCGGAAAGACGGGGGAAAACCTGACTGTCTGGAGCGAGCATGATGATCTCACCTGTGAAGGGCGTTGATGCTTCGCATGAGTGGAAGGTCCAGAGCAAGTTGCTCTTGATTTGATTCTGATTGGTCGATGACAGACGATCCGTCGCGAAGGCTCTTTGGAGCTGGCGCTTAATTGCGACAGCCAGTGCAGCGGCAGATCTGCGCCGCCCACGTGCAAACCGCATGACAGATGCAGGGGCAGCCGCAGTGGCCGCCCCTGCCCCCCTCCTGGCCGGCTCGGACCTTTGCAGGACTGCCCGCGCCATCCCGAGCAGCGATCCCTGCTTCGAACCCGGCACAGCACCCTTCTCGGCGAAAAATCGTCGTAACTGCGCAGATCATGCGTCCCTCTCGCCCGGCCGCGCAGCCTGGCCTCCGGCAAGACCGACGACCCGGCGCTGCAGCGCCAGATCGAGGTCGCGGAGCTACAGAGCACCTTATGCCCACGCGCGGAGGCGGCTGGCACGGCAGCTTGCCCTCCTGTCACCGAAAACTGGATGCTCGTTCTTCAGCGCACCGCCGCGTGCTCCGCCGGCGGGCGGGAGAGCGCAAGCTGCGCCAGCAGCTTCATGTGGAGGTCCTGGTATTTCGGGTTGTGCTGGTAGGCCGCAACGGCAGCGATCAGCAGCCCCCATTCGTCTCGCGTCAGATTTTTCAGCGGTACTCCCTGAGGCGAAGTACGTTTCCGAAAGTCTGGCATCATCTATATAGCCCTCCCACGCAGTCAGCGCCTTCCCCTGCGTCAACTTATGCACGGAAGAAGGTTGACTACAACAAAAGTATGGGGCGAATTGAACTTATTCTATCAATAGAAGGCTGCCCTACCGCTGCGGGATCTTGAGCGTTAACTGAGAACTGCGTCGCGGGCCGCCTCCTGACGCGGACAGCCGCCGGCTCTCTGTGAAGGGATCTCCATGTCGGAGACGACGCCGATGACGATCTCGCCCGGGCGGCCGCGGTCACCGCCGCGCCCGATGAGCTGGAGGGTCTTCACGACAGTTCCACCGCGGGCCTCCAACCAAGAGTAGCTGCGCAGCGGCAGACGGATCGTCTCCTGCGTCTTTTTCGGCTTGCTGTTCCGCCCGCGCGCCTGCCGCATGCCGCGAAGGAGACCCAGAGTGGCGCGATGCGCCTGCAATCCGAACATTCGATCGTCGCCGGCCGCTGGTCGATCAGGGGATCAGCCGGTGAAGGCGCGGCCCCGGTGGCGCGCCAGCACGCCATGCATGATCCGTCGCGCCAGATGCCGGACATCCTTCGGGATCTGGACGCCGGTGCCACGCTGAAGGCGGTGCTGTTCGCCTCGGAGGCGCAGGGCCGACGCAAGGAGGAGCGCATGAGGAGCTGGAGAAGCTGGTTGCGGCCTTCAGAAACGCAGCGCTCGGGCGACGATCCGAGAAGAGGGATCTGAACCAGTTCGAACTGGCGCTCGAGGATCTGGAGAGGGCCATCGCCGAAATCTATGCCGAAGAGGATGCCGAGGATCGCGCTGCCAAGCGCCCGGCCAAGCCGCCGGCCACCATAGCGGCGGGGGCATCTTCAGGGTCAACCATGCCGACTTTTGCCACGCTTCGGACCACAATCCCATCGCGCGGCTTCGACAGGTGTGGCGCGCTCGCAGCGCGAGCAGTGTCCGGGTCGATCGTCATCTCGAGCTTGTGGAGCGCAGTGGCTATCAGCAGAAGTTTTGGCAGAAACTGATGGATCGCGTCGTTGAACGACCGAAGCCGGTCCATGTCCTCGAATTCCAAGTCCGTCGCGAGTCGCTGAGGAGCAGGACGCAGCAGCGCCTGCCTCCGCAACTCGTCCGCTGCAACTTCGAAGGCCTCCGTGCACATGGCCGGCCGAAGTTGCCGCCATGCTGCGTCAAAACAGTCTGGGTAGTTCGCCAGCGTCCGGAGGATCAGATTTACCAGAGGAACATGCAGGGTCTGCTGGATATCCCTCGTCCAGTGGTTTCATCGGTCATCCGCCTGGTCCGGCACGATATCCGGCCGTGTGGCAACGAGGTCCAAGCCGTCTTCAAGCTGCTCTCGGTCCGTTGCCATAGCCCTCTCCTCTCGATCTGGGGCTCGTCCGGCGGCGCCAGGAGACGCGAGGGCGGATGAACTACCCTGCACGCGTGACCTGTAGAAATCTCCTGAGCGCGGGCAGGACGCGCTCTGCCGGCTGATAACCCGCCGTCACGAGACTGTAGCCGGCCTGTTCATCTGTACCTGCGATCAGGCAGGGAAAACCCCTCACTCCGGCATTTTGAGCAATGGCAAAATCCTGCCAGGTCTCTGTCCTGATCTCCTCGCTACGAAACGCGTTCAGGAATTGCTCACGGTCAATGCCAGACTCTGTCGCAAGATCCGCCAGAACCTGCTCATCGGTAATGTCATGGTTTTGAGCGTAAAACGCGGCATGTGTGCGTTTGAGAAGGTCGAGCGCATGACTCATGCTTTGGTGGCGCGCGACGACGACGGCTTTAGAGACCGGCTCGCTGTCATAGATGAAGCCCTGCCGCTCGAAGAAGCCGAAGTTGAAGGCTTGGCCTGAGGCTTCCTTCACGTGTTCCCAGTGTTGCCGGATGTCACGCTTGGAGTTCTGCGTAAGTGGCTCCGTCGTCCCGGGGCGCAGTCCGCCCAAAACGAGCCGGATTGGCAGCGAGGAGCCAAACTCGTCAGCAACGCTGTCAATGACAGGTGAAAATCCCCAGCACCATGAGCACATCGGGTCGGCAAAGTAGATCAAGTGTGGGTTGGTCACCCTGGCCTCCGTGTTTCATGTCGCTGATGCAACGCCCCGGCGAGGCGGGAGTTGTGAGCCTCCGCTTCCTCATTTTCAACTCGCCCAGGTCAAACTGTGTCAGCGACAGCTGGATGAGGTTGGCGGAGAACTAGGGCGTGTTGACGTTCACCTGAGCCGAACGACGGTTGCAGCGAGGGCAATGAAGGCGCTGAAACTTTCGTCAGTCTTGCAGCAGCGCATGGCGATCCCCCGTTAATCCTTGAGCCTCTACCAGACGAGAAACCAGAAGATGCTCAAGGCTTCTAGGCTTTGGCCCACCAGTTGCCCAATCGAGCAGTTCAACCGTGTGCACGATCGGCAGGCTGGTTCCGGAGCCGATCTGCATCATGCAGCCGATATTGCCGGCGCTGATGATCTGGGGGTTGAGTGCTTTCAGCGAGGCGACTTTGCGAGTTTTGAGTTCTGTCGAGATCTCCGGCTGAAGCAGGTTGTAGGTACCTGCTGACCCACAGCAGATATGGCTGTCACGAGGCTCTACGACATGAAAGCCAGCCGCTTTCAGCAGGTCCTTTGGCGCCGAGCGGATCTGCTGGCCGTGCTGCAATGAGCAGGCAGCGTGATAAGCCACGCGGAGCGGCTCAGCATGCGTGGCATCCTGAAGGCCAATCTCGCTCATTATCTCGGAGATGTCTTGGGCCAGCGCCGCCACCTTGGCGGCATCGTCCGCCAGAGAGCCATCGCGGAACATGTGGCCATAGTCCTTGACCGTCGTCCCGCACCCCGAGGTGTTGATCACCACAGCGTCAAGGCCCTCACCATCTATTTCGGCCACCAACGCCCGGATGTTGGACTCGGCCAGGCGGTGGCTTTCATGGGTTTTGCCCATGTGATGGCTTAAGGCGCCACAGCAGCCCATGCCCTTCGGGATGACAACGTCGCACCCGTGCCGGCGCAGCAGCCGGATGGTGGCATCGTTGATGTCGGTGTTCAGCGTGCGCTGAGCGCAGCCGGTCAGAAGCGCCACGCGCTTCCGGCGTACATTCTGCGCCTCTAAGGTCTGAGGTTGGTCGTTGGGACTGCGCAACGGGAGCTTCGTCGGCGCCATCTCCAGCATCGCTCGCAACCGTGCATCCGGAATGAATTTACGGAACGGTCGCGCAAGTCTGGCGCCTGCCAAGGCCAGCCGAAACCGACCAGGATAAGGCAGGATGCGCGCCAGCAGCCAGCGCAGCAGCCGTTCATCGGCAGAGCGCTTGTAATTCTTCTCGATATATTCCCGCGCGTGATCGACCAGGTGCATGTAGTGCACCCCGGAAGGACAGGTTGTCATGCAGCTCAGGCAACTCAGACAGCGGTCAATGTGCTTGACCGTGTTCTTGTCCGGCACCTTGCTGTTTTCCAGCATGTCCTTGATGAGGTAGATACGGCCACGGGGGCTGTCGAGTTCATCACCCAACACCTTGTAGGTGGGGCAGGTCGCCGTGCAGAACCCGCAATGGACGCAGGATCGCAGGATCTCGTTCGACCGCGCGGTGGCAGGATCGGCCAGCTGGGCGTTGTTGAAATGTGTTTGCATCTCAGCCTTCCATCAGTCCGGGGTTCATGATGCCGGCAGGATCGAACGTCCTGCGCAGCACGGCACTCAGTTCCGCGACGCCCTTGGACTCTGCAGGGAAGACGGGGCCGCTCGTCGCCGCGGCGGGCCGCACCAGCGTGGCGACGCCTGGTGCGGCGGCTTTGCGCACCGCTGCCGCGTCAGAACTGCCTGCATACCAGAGCAGCCCTCCGCCCCAGTCGAGTGACGCCGCACCGCCGAGCGGTCCAAGCGCCTCGATCACCTTCGCGGCGTCCGTCGGCTTCACCAGGATACGCCAGATAGCGCCAAGGCTGTTGGCAAAATGGCGCAAGTCCCGCAGGTCACGCCAAAGGATCCGGCTTTCGTTGTCACCGATGGCCTCGATGCTCTTGTCCCGAAGCAGCTCCACAAGACGTTCTTGCCGGTAATCGACTTGGCGAGAGAGCCCTTCGATGCGGACCCAAGCCGTGCCACTATGAAATGCCGCGCCGGACACCTCGAATGGCGTGGCCAGCGCGGCCGAGAAGATTTCGACCGCCTGGCGTGGGGAGACATTTTCGAACACCAAGGTTCTCTGACATTCAGCAACCGGAAGGGTCTTCAATGCCACTTCTGTCAGCACCCCGAGTGTCCCGTAAGACCCGCAAAGCAGCTTCCCCAGATCCATGCCGGTCACGTTCTTCATCACCCGACCACCGTTCTTGAGGATGCGCCCACGGCCATCTACGAAGCGCACGCCCAGCACGTAATCGCGGCATGCTCCCACCTGGACGCGACGCGGACCGGAGACATTGGCGGCAACCATCCCGCCGATCGTCGGCATGCCGCTCGAGCCCAGAAGGACACGATGATCCATCGGCTCGAACGCAAGCGCCTGCCCTTCAGCGGCCAGCTGGCGCTCGATCTCCTCAAGCGGGGTGCCGGCCCGCGCGATCAGTGTCAGCTCGCCTGGCTCGTAGAGGGCGATCCCGTCCATTTTCTGCGTGGTCAGGTGAGTATTCGCTGCGGCCGATCTGCGCAGACGGGTCGAACCCCCGGAAATGCGCAGTTTCCGTCCCGCTCCGTGACAGTCAGCAACATACTCGGCCAGCTCTGCCTCCGTCTCCGGAGCAACGGTTCGGATTTCACCTTGCACGTTCATTTCCGCCACCCTCATTTTGTCGCCGCTTCGCGATAGGGCTTCGATACCTCCAGGGGAAAAACCTTGGCCGGGTTCAGAAGCCACTTCGGGTCCAGCGCCCCCTTGATCTCCATCTGGATGGCCATATCGTCGGGCGCATATTGTTTCGTCATCAGGTCGCGCTTCTCGATCCCCACCCCGTGTTCTCCAGTAAGGCATCCGCCGACGTCCACGCAGAGACGCAGAATATCGCTGCCGAACGCCTCTGCCCGTTCCAGATCACCGGGCTGATTGGCATTGAACAGGATCAGCGGATGCATGTTGCCATCTCCTGCATGGAACACATTGGCAACCTCCAGCCCATGCTCCTTGGACAGCTCGCCGATCCGCTTCAGAGTGTAGGGCAGTTTTGACACCGGCACGGTGCCGTCCAGGCAGAGGTAGTCGCCAAGCCGTCCCATCGCGCCGAAAGCCGACTTTCGGCCCTTCCAGATGGCAAGGGATTCGTCTGCGTTGCGGCTGCTGCGGAACTCGACCGGGTTGAGTTCGGAGGCGATCAGGCGGATCCGCTCGATCTGGTCGGCAATTTCCGCTTCGGAACCCTCGACCTCGACGATCAGCACGGCGGCGCAATCCGGGTATCCCGCTTTTGCGAAGGACTCGACCGCGCGCAAACAGACGTCATCCATATATTCGATTGCCACCGGCAGGACCCCTGACCGGATGATGCGCGCGACGCATTCGCCCGCCGTTTCGGCGTCGTCGAACCCGATTAGCATTGGGCGTGCCCCCTCAGGGCGCGGCAGGATGCGCAATGTTGCCTCAGTAACAATGCCCAACTGCCCTTCTGAACCGCAAATCAGCCCAAGGATGTCGAGCCCGGAGGCACCGAGATAGGGCCCGCCGAGGTCAACAATCTGGCCGTCCGACATCACCATGCGGAGGCCGAGCAGGTTGTTGGTCGTCACTCCGTATTTGAGGCAATGGGCACCTCCGGAGTTCATTGCGATATTTCCGGCAATGGTGCAGGCCAACTGCGACGATGGGTCCGGCGCATAGAAGAAGCCTTCCGGCTCCAGCTCTGCGCTGACCGCAAGGTTGGTGACGCCGGTCTGCAGGCGGATGAAGCGGTTGGCCGTGTCAATTTCCAGGATCTCGCGGAGCCGCATGGTGCCGATCACGACGCCGTCGGCGGTTGGCAGCGCTCCTCCGGCCAGCGAGGTGCCCGCTCCACGCGGGATCACCGGAACGCCCATCTGGTGGCAGATGCGCATAGCCATGGCCACTTCCTCGGTGGTGCGTGGCAGTACCACGGCAAGGGGCGTGCATCGATAGGCTGTCAGTGCGTCGCATTCATAAGCACGCGTTTCGTCCGGATCGAATATAACCGTCTCCGACGGTAGCGCGGCGGCCAAGGCGGCTACGATTTCTGGCTTGCGGGCGATGATCGCCGCATCTGGTGCTGGCATCGCAATCGTGGACACGTGCGGTTCCTTTCACGAGGTGCGGCAAGGCAACGGTCAAGCTGCCTCGCCGAGATGATCAGGGGGCGAGCAGGGGATCGATGATGCCGAAAACATAGAAGCCGACGCAGAGCAGAAGCCCCGTGACAACCAGATAGTAGAGGGTTGGCAGAATGGTGATACGCAGGACGGCGCCCTCCCGACCCAGAAGGCCGACGGTTGCCGAGGCAGCCACCACGTTGTGGATGGCGATCATGTTGCCGGCGGCGGCGCCCACCGATTGTCCTGCTACCATGAGAGCCGAAGACAGCCCAAGCCCTTGGGCCACAGAGAACTGGAACTGGCTGAGCATCAGGTTGCTGACGGTGTTGGATCCGGCAAGGAACGCGCCCAGTGCCCCCACGGCAGGTGCGAAAAACGGATAAACCGAACCTACCTGAATCGACACCCAGTTCGCCACCAGCACCGGCATGCTTTGAAGATCGTTGGCATTGACACCTGAGTTGATCATCACCCGCACCATCGGCACCGTGAAGATCAGCACAAAGCCTGCTCCGAGGATGGTGTTGCTGCTCTCCCCCACTGCTTTTCGAAGGCCGGTGAAGGACATGCGGTGCATCAGCACCGTCAGGAGGCAAATTACGACCAGAATGCCGCCAGGCGAGTAGAGCAGCGAGAAATCCCCGTTGATGCCGGTTTCGCCCAGGATGCCGGCAAAGACGATGTTCGCTGACTTCAGAGCATCACCGAAAGCGGGAACTGTGCGGCTGAGGACAAGCACGAGTGCCAGGATCACATAAGGCGCCCACGCCAAAGCCAGCGGGATCTGCCGCTTGGCCAGATTGTCCAACTTGATGTCGAGCTGGCCGAACCAGTCCTGGGACCATTCGGACACCGGCGGAAAATCCCATGTGCCTCGCGGAACGAGGATCCGCTTCTTTGCGGCAAAGGTCATGATGCCGAGGCCTACAAGACCCCCTATCAGCGAAGGGAACTCAGCCCCCAGGAACAGGGCTGACAGGACGTATGGGACTGTCATCGCAAAGGCTGCAGCAAGCGCGAATGGCGCGGCCGCAAGCCCTTCGCTCCAGGACCTGTTCCGTCCAAAGAACCGCGTCATCACCATCACCAGCAGGAGCGGCAGCAGCGTCCCGCATATCGCATGCAGGATTGCAACCTCCGACGTGATGATATGGAAGAACGCTTCCCAGTTCGAGCCGCCCGCCACCAGATCTTCCGTGATTACGGCTTGATCGAGACCTGTCTGCACGCCAACGATCAGCGGCGTTCCGACAGCTCCGAAGGACACCGGTGTCGACTGGATCATCATGCCGAAGACGACCGCCGCCATTGCGGGAAAGCCGATCGCGACCATCAAAGGCGCAGCCACCGCTGCCGGGGTGCCAAAGCCGGAGGCTCCCTCGATAAACGAGCCGAACAACCAGGCGATCAGGATGACCTGAACCCGGCGGTCGGCGCTAATTGACGTGAAGCCGGCGCGTATCGTCAGGATTGCCCCGGAGTGCTTCAGCGTGTTGAGCAGCAGCAACGCGCCAAAGATGATCCAAAGCAGTCCAGCAGTTTGCATCAGCCCCTGAAGCGTGGACGCGATAACGCGGTTTGGGCTCACGCCCCAAGCTGTCAGTGCTACGGCGACCGCCAGAACATAGGTCAACGGCATCACGTATTTGGCAGGCATTCTGAAGCCGATAAGCAGGATACCTGCCGTTATGATTGGTAAGAATGCTAGCAGCGCTAGAACACCGGTAGACAACTGGACTCTCCTCCTGAGCGAAAGGGCCGGCCGCCACGCTCGAGAGGCGCGCGGACCCACACATACGACTTGGCTGCGCACGTCCTCCCGCACGAAGCAGTTGCTTTGGTAAAATAATTTTACCGGGCTGGTCAAGTGGTACAGCTTGTTCTCTCGGGGTTGGCAGCGTTGCGTGGCGTGTTCCTGCGCCGTATCGTTTGACCCTGACGATGAAGTGTGAGCCACATGAGCGAAAAATTGAATCGGCCCGAGAGAGCTGCTGATGCCGTCATGAAGCATATCGAAGGCCGCATCCTTGAAGGATCGTTGCGACCGGGTGAAGCGCTCCTGCCGGAACGGGAACTTGCCCAAAAGCTCAACGTTTCGCGGCCGACTCTCCGGAATGCCCTGAAGTCATTGGAGGAACGTGGTTTCCTGACAAGCAAGGAAGGTCGAGGCGTGAAGGTGGCACAGATAGGCAAGGAATGCATCATCGACCCGCTCATCGCCCTGCTCTCCGAACATAGCGAGGTTGCAGATGACTACCTCGAGTTCCGCGACGTCGTCGAAAGCTCGGCTGCGGCAATGGCAGCTCAACGCGCGAACGAGCCGGAAATCCAGCGGATGAAGGCATGCGTTGCCAAGATCGAAGCCGCGCACAAGGCGAATAGCCCGAACGATGAGGCCGAAGCAGACGCAGAACTCCATCTCGCGATCTATGAGGCCAGCCACAATCTCGTGCTGCTTCAGATCATGCGCGTCTTGTCTGGGAACCTGCGAACGGATGTTCTGCACAATCGTCAGCGCCTGTTCACAGTTCCCGATGTACGGGACTTGCTGCGCGACCAGCACCTCGACATCGCACATGCAATCATTGAAAGACGCCCGGCTGACGCCCAATCTGCCGCCCATGAGCACCTGAGCTATCTGCGCCGCGCCACCCGAGAGATCCGTGAGGCTGAGGCCAATCTGGACATCGCCTTGCGCCGGATCGGCAGCGGCGGCCTGAGCGCCACAAGGGGCTGATCTAAGCGCTCGCTCAATGCGGGGCAGTGAGGCTTCTACCGCAGGCGGCGCTCGCAAAGAGCACCGCCCGGAGCCAGCCGCTTAGTTATTCTGCTCCGCAAGCCAAGCATCGATCCCGGCCTGAGCAACGGCCTGGTCCTGTGCGGGCGTTCCAGAGGAAACGCCAACGCCTCCGACCACCTGACCCTCCCAGAGGATCGGCAGGCCACCGCCCACGACCATTAGCCGTCCACCAATGGCCGAGTTGATACCATAGGCCGCAGCACCGGGTTGGCTGGAGGCACCGTACTCGTGGGTTGCCTTTTTGGCAGCGGCAGCCGTGAACGCCTTGTCGATCGCAATGGTCGTCGAGGTCACTTTGCCGCCCTCCATTCGCTCAAAGGCGACGAGCTGGCCACTTTCGTCGGTGATGGCAATGCACATTGGAACACCAATTTGGTCGGCATGAGCCGCGGCACCGACGATCAGCTTGCGAGCGTCGTTCAGGTCAATGCGGGTCACAGTCTTCATCTCATTCTCCTCGGGATGCCTTCGCCGCGCACGCGAGGTGTGCAGCAGCGGTCTCCTTTAGCCGGAGGGTTCCAACGTCACAACACCGTCTGCTTACAGGCTGAGAGATCGAACGCCTGCCCCGCCACTTCCCGTGCTTGACCGCTTTTGGTGCGGCCGCTAGCCTGATGAGGGGCGCGCGGGAGACTTCCGGCTGCACTACCTCAAGCTCGCTGCCGGACCATCCAGAACCAATGGAGAGCGCCGAACAGGGGAGGAAATCGCATGAAACCGATAATGGGCCTCGCGATCTGGAGCGCTGCAGCGCTCTCAGCTGCGGGGGTATGTGCACAAGCCCTTCCGACCGCCGAGCCGGATGCAGTTGGCATGTCCCCCGAACGCCTGGATCGGATCGAAGCGGCTTTTGAGGCCGAGGTCGACCGCGGCGAGCTTCCGGGCGCGGTGATCATGGTGGCCCGCGACGGCCAGCTCGTCTATTCGACGGCCGTCGGCGAACTCGCCCCGGAGGCCGACACCGCGATGGCCGATGACGCGATCTTCCGCATCTACTCGATGACCAAGCCGCTGACCACCGTAGCCGCGCTGATCCTCATGGAGGAAGGCAAGCTGCAGCTCTCCGATCCGGTGCACAAGTTCCTGCCCGAGTTCGAGGGGCTGGAGGTCAGCCCCGCCGTAGACGACGCCGCTGACGGCGCAGAGCCTGCAGACCGACCAATGACTGTCCAGGACCTGATGCGGCACACTTCGGGCCTCGCCTATGGCGAGCTGACCCAGAACGAGACGATCAAGGCAGCTTATGCCGAAGCCGGAGCCTTCAATCCTGACGGCCTGGCCTTCGATGCGCGTGGGGCCTCCCCGGATGAACAGGTAGCAGGCCTAGGTCAGGCACCGCTCGCCCGGCAGCCCGGCACGCAATGGGAGTACAGTCTGTCGACCGATGTCCTTGGCCGCGTCGTCGAACGCGTATCTGGCCAGCGGCTCGGAGACTTTCTGGAGGAACGCGTCTTCGGACCCCTCCAGATGGAGGACAGCGGTTTTCATGTCCCTGAGAATGCAGCCTTGCGGCTTGCCGAACCCTTTGCCACCGATCCGGCAAGCAGAGAGCCGCTGCCGCTCATCGACGTGAGCCAGCGGCCTGCCAACGACTCTGGTGGCGCGGGGGCCGTTTCATCTGCCGGTGACTACCTGCGCTTCGCGCAGATGCTCGCCAATGGCGGCGAACTCGACGGGGAACGGATCCTGAGCCCGACCACGGTGCGTCTCATGGCCTCCGATCATCTGGGCGAGATCGATCCGGGTGCAGGACCCGGTCAGCTCCTGATGGGATCGCCCGGGTACACGTTTGGCCTCGGCGTGATGGTTCGCGCGCAGGACGGCATTGCCAGCGTCCCCGGTGCGGAAGGCCAGTTCATGTGGGCCGGCTACGGTGGCACCTATTTCTGGGTCGACCCGGAGTACGATCTGGTGGCCGTGCTGATGTCACAGCGTGCCGGTCCGAGCCGTGCGTACTACCGGCGCCACCTGATGCAGCTCGTCTACCAGGCGGTCACCGAGGCCGCGCCAGGTGAAGCTCAGGAGGCTATTCTTCAATAGGGGATCCACCCTGGGGTCAACGCTTTCCAACCCACAAAAACCGCTGAGATAGCTCTCGTGATGGTGAATGGGCCTTGCGGCACGAGAGAGAACCTGAGCTTGAAGACCGATCCCGCCCATCGTCTGAACACCTTCGGCGCCGCCTGGATGATCACTGCCATGGCTGCCTTCGCCGTGGAGGACGCGCTTGTGAAGGCCCTGTCTGGTCTTCTACCGGTCGGCCAGATCCTGACCATCTTCGGCCTGGGTGGCGCGGCAATTTTTGCGGCTATCGCGCGTCGTCAGGGAGACGCCTTGATAACGCCGGATGTTGTGTCGCCCGCGATGCGAATCCGCGTGCTCTTCGAGATCACCGGGCGGCTGTTCTATGTCCTTGCTCTTGCGCTGATCCCGCTCTCGACTGCAACGGTGATCCTGCAGGCAACGCCTCTGGTTGTGGTGGCCTCTGCCGCGGTGATCTTTGGTGAGCGCGTGGGCTGGAGGCGATGGACGGCCATCGTCCTTGGGCTGGCGGGTGTGCTCATCATCCTGCGCCCGGGAACAGAGGGTTTTTCGGTCCTCTCGCTTTTGGCGCTGGTCGGCATGCTGGGCTTTGCAGGTCGTGACCTCGCCAGCCGTGCCGCCCCCAAGAGCCTGAGCACGGCAATTCTCGGCCTCTACGGCTTTCTGGCCCTGGCGGCCGCGGGCCTGCTGTTTTCTCTCTGGCAGGGCGAAGCGTTCCAGCTTCCCCATCGGCGTGCCGCCTTGCTGCTGTCAGGCGCCATTCTTGTCGGTATCGGAGCCTACTCGTGCCTGATGAAGGCGATGCGCACCGGAGACGTGTCTGCCGTCACCCCGTTCCGCTACACCCGGCTTCTGTTCGGTGCCGCCCTGGGCATCCTCTTGTTCGGTGAGACGCTTACCATCGGCATGCTCGTGGGGTCGGGGCTGATCGTGATGTCCGGCCTCTTCATCCTGTGGCGCGGGCAAAAAAAAGGCGGCCGGAGGTTGCAATGCTTTAGACGCCCCACGGATGCCATCAGTCCAAAGGCCATGAGCTGCAAGGTGCAGGCCGCTGCCAAGCCGGAGGCGCACGTAGCCTGCAAGTGAGGGAGTTGCAGGCATTTGAAAGTGCCCGCAACTCGTCAAGCTATCAAACCGCGATCTTGCCGCCGCCTGCCTTCGTGATCACCACCACCGCCGGCCGTGGCGGCACTCCGTCCTGAAAATCCGGCCAGCGCGTCGAAGGATCGTCGAACGTCGAGACGCGTGCAAATTCAGGCCAATCCTCGCCGCCCTCCGCAGGGTGTTGCACGCCGACGAACAGCGACTCCGTGTCCGGCGTAAAGAACGGCCCACAGAGCTCTGCGCCCACGGGGCAGCGGAAGAAGTGCGCGGAGGTGGCAAGGCCTTCCCCATCGGTCGTGATACCCCACAAGCCGTCGGCCCGTCCTGTTTCCTCGGCGCTGTTTCCGTCCGTAGATATCCAGAGCCGCCCCTGTGCGTCGATGACACAGTTGTCCGGCATGCCGAACCAGCCATTCTCCGTCGTGTCCGGGCTGAACGTGGCGCCGACTTCTGCGATCGATGGGTCTCCACATTTGACGAGGATCGTCCAGTTGAACGTCTCGGCCGCATGGTCGCCCTCCGGCGCGATCATCGACACGATATGGCCGAATGCATTCTCGGGCCGCGGGTTGGCGGCATTTACGTCTTCGGCGGCGCGACGGGTGTTGTTGGTCAGCATCACGTAGATCTGCCCATCCGGACCCGGCGCGATGTCCTCCGGGCGATCCATTTTGGTAGCACCAAGAGCGTCAGCCGCCAGCCGCGTCTTGATCAGAACCTCGGCTTGGTCACGGAACCCGTTTTCCTCGGTCAGAGGCCCTTGGCCATGAACAAGCGGCAGCCACTCGCCGGTGCCGTCAACATTGTATTTGGCAACATAAAGCGTCCCCTCGTCCAGCAGGTCCATATTGGCGGCACGGTCATCGGGATCGTAGGCGCCCGCCGTTACGAACTTGTAGACATAGTCGAACCGCTCGTCGTCGCCCATGTAGACGACAAGGCGGCCGTCGCCGTTAACGACGTTCTCAGCGCCCTCATGCTTCATGCGGCCAAGGGCGGTTCGCTTCTTCGGCACCGAATTGGGGTCCGTCGGGTCGATCTCGACCACCCATCCGAAGCGGTTCGGCTCATTCGGTTCCTTCGCGACCTCGAAGCGGTCGTAGAAGCGGTTCCAGGCATACCAGGCGCCGGGGACGCCATAGCGCTCCATAAGGTCGAGGTTGTCGAGCCCGCCGAGGATCTCGTTGCGCCGAGCAAGGTAAGCCGCTTCCCGCTCGTCTTGCGCCTTAGTCTGGGCCTGAGGGTCGTCATATTGAGCCTCAACAACCGGCAGCCCATCTTCGGGCACATTGACGCCAAAATAGCCGTTGAAGTTCTCCTCGGCAGAAAGCCAGGTGCCCCAAGGGGTGACGCCGCCCGCACAATTGTTCAGCATGCCCAAGACGCGCCGTCCTTCAGGATCAGCGCTGGTCTTCAGCAGGTCATGACCCGCCGCAGGGCCGGTAATCTCCATCTCGGTTTCTGCCGTGATCCTGCGGTTGTACTGGGAATCCCGCACCACCTCCCAACGACCGTTGTTCTTGCGGATTTCGGCAATCGATCCGCCATGCGCCATCAACTCGATGTCGACCAGCTGCTGCGTCATGCCTTCGAACCCGGCCTTCCCCTGCTCGCGCAGACCTGGGAACATCAACTCCTCGGTGGTGTACTCGTGATTCACCACAAGAAGAGCACGCTGAGAAATGTCGTCGCCATTTGGTGTCGGCACCAGGCCGATGAAGTCGTTGTTGTAACCGAACTGCCGCGCTTGTGCGTCCGCGCTCTGGTTTTGCGGATCGAAATCGGGAGCGTCGGGAAAAAGCGGATCACCCCAACGGAGCAGAACATTGGCATCGTAGCCCTCCGCCACATGATGCGTCTCGTCGACGCCGGCAACGACTTCTTTAAAGTTGAAGATCGGCTTTGCTTCCGTCGCCTCGGCTCGTCCGGCCAACAGCGCCATCGGGCTTACCGTCCCTGAAATGGCTGTCACCGCCAGCGCGCCTTTGAGCATCCCGCGCCGCGAGTACCGGGCTGCGATGACCTCGCCCATTGTCGGGTTCAGTGTCGTGTTCACTCCATCGTCGCCCATGTCTTCCGGGCTGGAATAATGCCGCCTTGGGTCTAAGATACGGTTCATGGTCCATCCTCATCCGGTAGATTCTGCCTGCCATGCTTGTCCGAGCGTAAGCTGGTTAGCATTGCTTTTCCACAACAGAACGGTGACAGGCGGAAGGCAGAGTTCTTCAACAGGCAAGCCTTTCCCTTTTCCTCGGCTCCCTCAGGAGAATGGCTTCTTGACACGTCGCGGCCAAGCGCAAGCTGGCTTGCCGCTCGACGACGGAGCGCGACACGAATTTCCCGATACTGTCACCAGATAAAATGTCGCCTGTTCCTGTGTTAGAAACGTGGCTGACCTCTCGACCGAACGAGGAGCCGACCCCGACGCGCCCACATCCCACAGGACCGTAGAGTTAGGGCCGGCGCTGCTGTTACTTGCAGATGCCGCCATTTGGTTTAGCGTTCTGCGCGCCTGCTCTGCCAACTTTGCGGGCACCATAAGAGCCATGACCGCTTCAGCTGCGCGGGGCGCGGCACGCTTTTCACCCCGGTTCTTTCCGCGACGCGGGCTCCCCATCAGCGTATATCGGCTGCGCTGCTTTCCGAGCGGTCCGACCTTTGGCGGATCCGCGTTCTGCCGGACCATGACATGAGTCAGAATCTTGCTTAGGCGCTTGTTCCCAGCAATTGCGGCGCAGGCGACCCGCTGCCGCCGAAGGTCGAATGGAATGAGCCCATGAGAAACCTTCCCAGTGGATCTCAGATGGCCGATCAGGATAGCTGAGATGACTTCTTCATTGCATGGATACTTGTGCATCGGGTGCCGGAACGCCCCGCGCGAGCGGGGCGTTCTTCATCATCTTGTCATCGTAAGAGTAGCCATCAGGCGACGTTTTCAGGGACACCGCTCTCGAGGAACGGGTAGTCGATGTAGCCTTCGGCGCCGCCCCCATAGTAAGTGCTGCCGTCGCCTTCGTTCAACGGCGCGTTCGAGCGAAGTCTCTGCGGCAGGTCGGGGTTGGCAATGAAGGGCCGCCCGAAAGCCACCGCGTCCGCATGCCCCTCCGCCACGGCCTTCGCTGCAGTGTCCCCGTCATAGCCACCATTGACGATGTGGAAGCCGCTCCACTTCGCCCGCAGCCGCTTCATGATGTCCGCCTGAGTGGCGTCCGTTTCGGCTCCCGGAGCCTGCTCGACCATGTGCAGGTAACCAAGCCCGCGCTTGTCGAGTCGCTCCACAACATAGCCATAGTTCGTCGCAGGGTCGCTGTCGGAAACGCCATTGAACTGCCCGAGCGGTGAAAGGCGCACCCCGATGCGGTTCGCAGGCCAGACTTCGGACACGGCGTCCAGCACTTCTTCGAGGATGCGCATCCGGTTCTCGACCGACCCGCCATAGGCGTCTGTGCGATCGTTCACGCCGTCCATCAGAAATTGCTCAAGCAGGTATCCGTTGGCGGCATGCACCTCGATCCCGTCGAAGCCTGCCTCCTTGGCCGCTTTCGCTGCCGTGACGTAGTCCGCGATAGTTTCCCGGATACCTTCCTCCGTCAGCGCGTCGGGTTTGGACACTGGCTCAAAGCCGTTCTCGGTATAGGTAGATGCATCCGCCGCCTTGTCGGTCGAGGATACTGGGTTCCGGCCTTCGGGGAGAAGGGATGTGTGGCTGATGCGGCCGACATGCCAGAGCTGTACAAAGATACGGCCGCCGGCGGCATGAACCGCATCCGTGATGTTCCTCCAGGCAGCCACATGCTTACCGTCATAGATCCCCGGCGTCTTGATGTAGCCCTTCCCCATGGCCGAGATCTGGGTCGCCTCCGTAACGATCAGACCGGCGGCCGCGCGCTGACTGTAATAGGTTTCGGCCATCCTGGCTGGAGTCCCATCGTCAAGGGCACGGTTGCGCGTCAGGGGCGCCATCAGGACCCGGTTGGGAAGCTCGAGATCACCAAGTTTGACGGGTTCGAATAGCCTGGACCGTTCGGTCATTTGTTTTCTCCATCGCGTTACCAACTGCTGACCTATGTTCTGTGACGCATGCTTCAACTGTCGGCATTCCACATAGTCTGTGCGTAAGTGCCGACGGATGCGCGGAACCGCAGGAACAAACCCCGATCACCTCTCGCTCGACACCCCTTTTCACCTTCACCGTGACCAACACAAGTTTGAGTGCCCCAACTGCGAATATCATTAAGATCCATAAGAGCCTGAACCTGACGCTGCGCCTGCATGCTCAGCCAACGTCCTGAGAAGCGCCTTCACACAGAACCAGGTTTCTGCCACTTGCCGCCGAGCTCTCCGGTAAACCCGGTTGAAGGCGTCATTGTTGCAAAGCCGGGCGGCCGCCATCGGAGACCCGGCCGGATCATCTGAAGAGCAATGATGGTGACGACACATAGCGAAACGGCCATCTTTTCGCTTTGCGAGTGAAGAGAGCACAATGCTGCTATGCAGCATCGGCGGTTGTCGCCAGCGCGCGGACGGCCAATCTTGGGTGCAGGGAAGGAAACCCACCTCAACCCGCAAGGAATATCCACATGGCAACCATCGCATCTAACCACCATGCATCCACCGGCCTTTCCGCCGCGACCCTGCTGGCTCCCTTCCGTGCTGTCGGCCGCTTCATGATCATGCTCGCAGAGTCCAGTTTGCAAGTGCGCGCTCTGACCCGTCTCAGCGAAATGTCGGACGATGAACTGTCTGCGAAGGGCCTGAGCCGCAATGCCGAGATCCGCCGCATCATAGGTGCGTCTGCCGCAGTCTGACCTCACCAGCCTATCGCTCTGACAGTCACGCGGCTCCGCCGGAACCGCTTTCCGTCCGCACGCCGTACCAGTGCGAAATGCCGATCGGCAGGACCACAACGGGGCCACCAGCCCCGTGCTCTTGGTCAGCAGCACCCTCCGCGGATCGCTTCCAGAGCACCATGTGCTGCGGCTGGCCGGTACCGAGTTCAGAACCAACTTTTCCGCAAGGATACCTTCCATGAAAAAGATTTTGCTTTCCGCTATCTTCTCCCTCGCCATTGCAGCTCCCGCGGCCGCGGAAGTGACCTCTCTGTCCGCGCCGCTTCAGGCCGGAAGCCTGCACACCGGCGCCCTCGATATGACGGCTTATCGCGTTGATCTTCCCGATGGCGCCCATGAGGTCACAGCCACTTTCCGCGCCCGCACCGGCGGTGAGCCGCAGCGTGTCGTCATGCGTCTTGAAGACAAAGACGAAGTCCATTTCTCCATGCCCGGCGCCTCGCAGACGGTCTACACTTTCGCCCGGCTGGCCGACGTCGTGGAAATCTCGGCCGAGAGCGCGTCGGTGCAACTCGCCTCTCGGTAAGAAGCCATCTGCCAGCACCGGCGCCCGTACGGGCGAGACCGGCCGCGCGGGCAGCACTTCAAAGGCGCCGACCTCCCCAGGTCGGCATTTTCCGTTGGTGACCTGACCGAATATCTCGACGAAAATGGGATGGACCATGTCCGCGGCACCCCAAATCACCACAGACGCAGGGCGGGATTGGATGCAGGCACCAGACGCTCAAAAACCGCATTCTTCTGGAAAACCACGACCTTCAGGCCGAACTCGAGGCGGCCATCGTAACCGTTGTCGAGCACTCCAACCACCGCTATGGCGAGAGCCTCGGCAACCTCACGCCGGCGAACGTCGACTTCGGGCGCGGCCCGGCCCTTCTGGCAGAAAAGTAGAAGATCAAGAAGCGAACCATGCAGCGCCGGCGCTTGGTCCATCAGCGCTAGGCAGCATAACCTCAACCCACAGCCAGAGCCCTCCTGACCAGATCAGCACGCCTGTTCCAAATCGTGGAACTACGGACAGCATGTTCTAGACATCTAGACCGGAATTATGAATGCTGTGGCAGTCTGGCCGCTGAAGGAGGCCGCTGAAGGAGATAGGTTCCAAGTGAAGAAGCGGGCTTTTCGAGGGAGGAGCGGCCGGACCCGCGAAGGCTGCCATCATCCACTTCCTAATCAGCTTCCTTCTCTTAAAGGGTAACTTGCCCAACCGACACTGACACCATTGAGGGAGACCATTCGATGGCAGCCGAAGCCTACGTATTCGACGCGTATGGGACACTCTACGACGTGCAGTCCGTATCGCAGGTCATTCGTGAGAAATTCCCCAGGCACGGGGAGCTCATCACCCAGGTTTGGCGCCTGAAGCAGCTGGAATACACCTGGCTTCACTCTCTTATGAACAACTACCGAAGTTTCTGGGACATCACAAAGGACTCCCTAACTTACACGCTCGAGGCGGTGGGAGTGCAGAGCGACGCCGCCATACGGGCCGAGATCATGGGCAGTTATCTACGCCTCGACCCCCACCCCGACTGCCACTCTGCTCTTGACGCACTGGCAGGAATGCCACTTGCAATATTGTCGAACGGCGACCAGGAGATGCTGGACAGGTTGGTTGAGAATACCGGGCTTGACCGCAAGCTCCATGCCACGATCAGCATAGACAAGGGCGGCATCTTCAAGCCAAGTGGCGCCGCCTACGAGCTTGTCGAAAAGCGGCTGAACGTAAAGCCGGAGAACGTTATCTTTGTTTCTTCGAACGCATTCGACGCATGCGCAGCCAGAAATTTTGGCTTCCGGGTAGCCTGGATCGAACGCGTCACCCAGACCGCAATGAATGCAGAGGTCGACATGGCCGAGGTGGTGGGCCCCTCGACCATGTTCAAACTGCTGCGAATGCAGATGGAACACTTGGGGATGGAGCCGGATTACAGGCTGACTTCGCTCAACGATCTGGCTGCTTTGCGACGACCTCCGATCTGATAAGGCCTCAGTCTCCAGTTGTTCAGCCCCCGCACCCGGCGCCTGAAGACCAAAGGGATTTTCTGTCCCGAAGCTGGAAGCCTGCGGCGGGAAGAGAAGAAGCGCTAGGGTCGGAGGACAGCTGACTCCGATTGCTGACGCGGTTGAGCTGCTGCCGGTTTTGTGGATACGTAGATAAGATCGTGACCAAGGAACTGGAGAATGGATGTGAGGAGACGGAGGTTCAGCCCTGAGTTCAAGATCGAAGCCGTCAGGATGGTGACGGATCGAGGGGTGGCTGTGGCACAGGCCGCCCGTGATCTGGATCTGTCCGAGAGCGTGCTGCGCCGCTGGATGAGGGAGCTGACCGCAACTGCTTCTGCGGCCTTTCTCAGGAGCGGGCAAATGGGTGCTGATCTGGCCGAGATAGCCGCCCTGAAGAAAGAGGTTGTCCGGCTCCGGGCGAAGCGTGACATCCTCAAGAAAGCGACGGTGGGTTCAACCGGTCAGCGCAACGGCTCTTTCGAACATAGCAGCCGGCGTCTCGAAGCCAGGCGTTTCAGGCCGCGGCAGCAGCGCGCCCGCCACCTCCTCCTCCGTGAAGCTTTCGCGCGCAGCTGTCCTGCGATTGCTGAACACGGCCGACAAGCCCACTGGTGATCGGCCGCGCCGGGAACTTCGCGACCGCGATGCAGGCCACTGGCGGAAGGGCAGCGGCAGAGGGGAGGCGGTCCAGCTTGTGGAGGGGCATGCAAGTTCTCTGTCGTTGTTCATCCACCCTCTCAGCCACGTCCTTGGCGAAAGGGAAAGAGGAACTCCCTGCTTGCTGAACGCCGCGTTATTCTAGATCGCCGCCTAGCCATGTAGCTGATCCCCCGCTACATCTCGCAACTGGTGCCGACGCCCGCCTGCGCTCGCACCGTCGTTTTAGCAGGGGCCGGGCGCTGTCCCGTGCGCGGGATCATCGTCCACTGCCGCTACGCGTCGCTTATGATCCATCCTCCGAGACGGCGCGACCAATGGGAAACATGTCCTCCCCATGGTGGTGAAGCTTGACGTGACGGCGACGGCAGAGCCACCTGACGTTCAGGGGCTCGTCGTAGCGATCGTGATGGGCAGCGACCGTCTCGGCCCCACAGACTTCGCAGCACTGCCTCACAAGGGGGCCCGTTCGCTCAACCAGCAGAATTCGCGTTCTGTTTCTCCGGTCGAAAGACGTGACATGGGTTCGCGCTTATAAATAATCTTCGCGACACGCTTTGGTTGTAGTGCGCCTTTAGGAGGAACTCTTCCGTGCCGCGCCACAGGCCGGAGATTAAGTAAGATTGTACATAGTTCTTGGTCTTGACCTCATCCAGCATGCTTACTTGGCGCACTGGCAACTCAGCCACGTGAAGGAGGTATTGTAAATGTTTCCAGGTGATCTGAAGGGATGGTTGGGCCTCGCACAGTTTCTGGCGCAGCGGATGGCCGTCCTCATCGTGCTGATTTCAGCCACCCTCGCCGCCTGCGCCTCGCTGGCCGCCGTCCTGGGCATCCTTCCCTGGATCGGCCTGACGGCCCGGATCTCGGGAGAGCCTGTCCATCTGGGGATGCCCATCCAGCTGACCCTCACGATCTTCCTGCTTGGGTTGACCGCATTCCTGCCCTCCTCCGCCCGCGTCATGGCTCTGGAAGTTTCGCACCGGCAGTTCAAGACTTCCATGGAGGACGTCGCCCGCGCCTATCATGCGGCCCATGCAGCAGACCGGAGTGGCGTCTTCAGGCTCAAGTCAGAATACGATGCCACCCGTGAGCGGCTCGACTTTCTCCACCGGCATCCCGATCTTATCAATTTGAAGCCGGAGCTTCTCGAGCTCGCCGCCAAGATGAGCTTCAATGCCCGTGATCTCGCGCAAGTCTATGCAGACGACCGGGTGCAGGAAGCCAGAACGTTCATTCAGGATCGGCAAGGCGAGTGCGTGCGCCTGGAGGCTGAAATCGAGCGTGCTCTGGCGACCGTTGCAGAACTTCGCGGGCTTCATGAGCAAGTCGATGCGGACGAGGAGCGGGTCGCCAGGCGCATCGAAAGGCTCCAGGCGGATATCCTCGAGATCATGCACATCCTCGGCATCGACCCTGAATTCCACGGGCGCCGGCCACGCCTTGCTGCCGAATAGCGTGGCCTGCCAGCATGGCGGAACCTTCTGCAGCGCAGCGTGTTGAGCGCGGTCCACAGTGTTCCTGTTCCGAGTTTCACGTCATCGTCCCCAGTATCCCTTTACAGCTCGCCCCGCCTCTGGCGGGGCTTTTTTGCTGCCGGGCTGCTGGCATGCGCGGCAGAGCATCACTGGCAAGTCCCTGAGGCCATTAGCCAACTTCCTAAAAACCGCGGAAGGTCCCGCAACCTTCCGCGGCAGGATGTGTTGGGCTTCATTCCCTGTGTCCAAATTTTCTGTGTCTATTGCGAGCGCCCATTTTTAAAAAGCCCCGCCTTTTGGCGGGGTTTTTTTGATCCGTGGAACGCGCAAGGGAGGCGGGTTCACTTCAACGTTTGCAGCCGACTGTAGCGATAACGCGTCTCGCTGACGCCAAACGCCCGGCAGACCAGTGCGATGGTGACCCCTCGGTATTCCACTGCCTTGGCGGCCCTCTCGCAACGCTGAGATGGCCGCGTCTGTCAATGGCGGTGCAAAATCCGGCCAGGCGGCGGCGTAAAGCCGGGCCAGGTAGCGGTGGCCGGCGCCATGGCGCGCGCGCTCACCATATAGCTGGCGCGTGCCATGGCGCATTGGCTCTTTGGGCCAAGCCGAGGCGATGTGATGTCAGGATCCTTGTTGCCTCTTTCGGGCCGTGCTGTTGGCGAGGCGATAACTCTCGCCGTTCATCTCGAGGATGCTGACGTGATGGGTCAGCCTGTCGAGCAGTGCGCCGGTGAGGCGCTCGGAACCGAAGGTCTCGGTCCACTCATCGAAGGGCAGATTGCTGGTGAACAGGGTTGAGCCGCGCTCATAGCGTTGCGAGATCAGCTCGAACAGCAATTCGGCGCCGGTCTTGGATAGCGGCACGAAGCCCAGTTCGTCGATGATCAGCAATTTGACGGCAGCCATCTGTTTTTGGACACGAAGCAGGCGGCGTTCGTCGCGGGCCTCCATCAGTTCGTTGACCAGGGCTGCCGCGGTGGTGAAGCTGACCGACATGCCCTTCTGACAAGCCGCCAGCCCGAGGCCAAGGGCAACGTGCGTCTTGCCGGTGCCGCTTGGGCCAAGGGCAATGACGTTCTCGCGCCGGTCGATCCATTCGCAGCGGGCCAGTTCCAGCACCTGCATCTTGTTGAGCTTCGGAATGGCGCTGAAGTCGAAGCTGTCGAGGCTTTTGACCGTGGGGAATTTGGCGACCTTGATGCGGCGCTCAACCATCCGCCGCTCCCGGTCAATCAGCTCCAGCTCAACGAGCCGGGCGAGATATCGGACATGATCCATGCCTTCGGCCGCGCATTGCCGGGCCAGCTTCTGATGTTCTCGTAGGAACGTCGGCAGCTTCAGGGCCTTGAGGTGATGGGCGAGCAGGATTTCCGGGACGTCGTTCATGCCGCGTCCTCCGCATTGCCCGACAGCAGCCGCATATAAGAACCGCATCTGGTCTTCTCGACTGTCGTCCGGGGCAAATAAGGATAACAGTCCAGGTCCAGCCGGGGCGGACGGCGTTCCACACGACAAAGCAGCAGGTGCTTTACGGCGTCGAAGCCAATCGCGCCCATCTGAAGCGCCTGCTTCACCGCGGCATGCAGATCAACCAGGTCGAAAGCTTCCAGCAACCGCAGGACCTGGACGTATTCGCGTCGGCCATGCCGGTTCCTGCGTGCTTCCATCAGCCGTCGCAGGGTAGCAAACTCCTCGGGAAGCTCCCAGCCCTGCAACGGCGCGGCCTGATCGAGTGCATTGATCTTCTGCTCCAGCAGCGGCAGGTAGTGGATCGGGTTGAAGATGAGTTCATCGCGATCCCAGCATCGAGGGTGGCGGGCAATGATCTCGCCCCGGCAGCCGATCACCACGTCGTGGACATAAGCCCGGATCCAGACATCCTGATGGGCAAAGGCGACCGGCACCGAGTAGTCATTGGTCTTGTAGCGCACGAGCGATTGCGATGAGACGCGGCCGGTGCTCTGATCGCAGGCGTCAAAGGGTGACGCAGGCAAGGATCGCATCTCTGCCAGATCGCGGTGCAGCCGTGCGCCGATCGTTTCGCTTTCGCCGCGCAGGACATCGTGCTGGCGCTTGCGGCATTGCTCCTCCAGCCAAAGGTTGAACGCCTCCCAGGTCGCGAACTCGGGGAGCGGCACCATGAAGTTGCGGCGGCAATAACCCACCAGGCCTTCGACATTCCCCTTGTCGTTGCCTTTGCCAGGGCGGCCGTAGTGATCCCGCATCAGGTAATGCGACAGAAACCCGCTGAACAGGGTGGCCCGCTTGCGGGTGCCATCGGGCAGGATCTTTGCCACCAGGCACCGGTCATTGTCATAGACAATCGACTGGGGGACCGCCCCAAAGAAGGCAAAGGCATGGATATGACCGTCCACCCAAGCCTCGGCGACCGCAGCAGGATAGGCGCGGACGTAACAGGCGTCACTGTGCGGCAGATCCAGCACGAAGAAGTGGGCTTTCTGTTCGACACCGCCGATCCTGACCATCGCCTCGCCGAAGTCGGCCTGCGCATGGCCTGGTGGATGCGCCAGCGGCACGAACACTTCCTGGCGCCGCCGTTCCCGCTCCCGGATGTAGTCCTTGATGATCGTGTAGCCGCCGGTGAACCCGCATTCGTCACGCAGCCGGTCGAACACCCGTTTCGCCGTATGTCGCTGCTTCCGCGGCATGGAGCGATCCGCCTCAAGCCAACCCTCAATGATCGGGATGAAGGGATCAAGCTTCGGCCGCCTGACTTCGGCCGTCCGCCGGGAACCCGGCGGCACCGAGAACGTCATCATCTTCGCAACCGTATCGCGGGAGATGTTGAAGGCCTTCGCCGCCTGACGCTGGCTCATACCCGCCACGCAGGCTTGGCGAACCCTGAGATATAGTTCCACGCTGAAAATCCTCGCGCCCTCCCTGCTGCCGCAGAAAGGGAAAGGGTGGACGACTTTTACGCCGCCCGCAGCAGCTCCATGCCGCCACTTCCGTGGACTAATTTTGCACCGCCGTTCTCAAACGGCTTCAATGTTGAAGACGCAGCCAAAGTCGGTTCAGTCACCTGCAGCAAACCAGTAGCATCTGATGCCTTTCCTTCCGAACAACCGGCGCTGGCGAGCAGGTCTCAGCCCATCGGTGGCCAGGCCAAGCGCGCCTTCGACATTGCGCTGGTCCTGCTCGTCCTGCCGCTGCTGGGCATCCTGATCCTGGGAGTAGCGCTGTTGATCAAGCAGTCCGACAAGGGGCCGCTACTTTATGGCCACCGCCGCATCGGCTTCAACGGCCGCGAGTTCAAGTGCTGGAAGTTCCGGACCATGGTCGTCAACGGCGATCAGGTCCTGGAGGAGCATTTCCGCCATCATCCAGGCGATCTCATCACTTGGAACACGCAGCGCAAACTGTCAGACGATCCGCGCGTCACCCCCATCGGCAGGGTGCTGCGCAAGCTGAGCCTTGACGAGTTGCCCCAGCTCCTGAACGTCCTGAGCGGCGAGATGAGCCTCGTGGGCCCTCGTCCGGTCGTGCAGGACGAACTGGCCTTTTACGGCAGGACAGCGCGCTTCTACCTGGCGAGCCGCCCCGGCCTGACGGGTCTGTGGCAGGTCAGCGGGCGCAGCGACACGACTTACGCCGAACGCGTCCGCCTGGACCGCCACTACGTGTCACGCTGGAACCTGCTCAGCGACATCCGCATCATCGCCAGAACTGTGCCCGCCCTGCTCTCCTCCGAGGGTGCACGTTAGGGAGTGTGCTGGGGGCATCACAAGCGATCTTGTGGACGGGCAGCGCTTTTGAAAGTGGGACTTTCGCCTTGTTCGCCTAGGGTTCCTCATCTCATGATGTCACTGAAGGTGAGGTCGTTCGTCATTCTTCGTACCCACGTCGAACACTTCAGTTGATCCAATGAAGATCCGGCGGCCCTGGCTCGTTACACCCCAAACGCCGGCGCTCGAGAAGCTCACGACAAGTCTCTCCCCTTCGGGCATGCCCTGGAACACCAGACAGAGGTTTTCCGCCATGTCGGCCGTGAACTCTGCCGAGGCATGAACCTTCACCCCTCTTGGCCGGATACGATCTGCAACCTGATTCATTTGATCCTCCTCCCGAAGTAGCGGCATGCCCATCCGGATCTGCGTGAACAGGAGACTGCTAAAGGCGTGCTTGATCCAGTGGAGTTTGCCCCCGATGAGGATCCCCCCGCTCCCTCGGACTGTCGATCAGCGCTCAAATCCTGCTTTCTCGTCTGTCCTGCATGCGGCATTGCCAGCGACGGATGTTCCACTGTGGATGCGCGTCCTTCCAGCGGGCGACCTGGGTCTGCCCGTGGATCATGCAGGTCATCATGCTGACCTCGCGTGCATCGAACAGGAGGCTGAAGTCGTGGCATTGCTGTGGGGGGCTGGCCAATTGCGCCGAGAGTGCGCAGGCGCTGATCAACATCTCGATCATAACAAGGCTCCATTTACAGAACACAGACTTGTTTGTGCCCTCAAGGCAAGAAGCGCCACAAAGGCAAGCGCATTTCGCGTCTTCCGTAGGTGCGGGTTGTACGCGAAGAGGCGCGCTTCTAAGACTATTGTCTGATTAGAGGTGCCGGAATACTCCGGACGGGGTAGGACAAGTAATGCGACGAAACGGAGGGCCGCCGATGCCTCCTCCAGACAAGCCGCAGCAGACAAGCAACCTGGTCGAACATATCTATGCCGCCCTGTTCGGGGAGGCGTCGCGGCAGACATTTCTGAATGGACTCCGCGCTGATCCGACCGTTGAGGCGCATGATGCAGGCGGATGAGATGCTGCCGCGCGAGGACCTTCTGCGGACGCCATTCTTCAACGAAGAACTGTGAGAGCAGGGCATCGTGACGGTGATATTCAGCCGTGACGAAAAGCGCGACTTCTTTTTCAGCATCGTCTGCGCCGATGTGGATGAGGATCAGCTGAACCGCGCCAGGCGCATCATCCCCATGCTCACTCCGCATCTTGCGCGGGCCTTTGGCGCCGGTGGGCCAACTGGCACGGAACCCGCACCGGAGGGGTCGTGCTTGTCGTTATCGATAAAATTTGCAGGAGCCAGAGGCGGTTCTGTCGCACAGACGACATGCCTGCGCCCCGCGATGTTTTAGCTGGTTATGGTGCCGTTTCTTGCGCAGGCACGGAAAAGCCTCTGTCAGAAACGACCCCCTGCGCATTTCAGCAGGATGTAAAATGTTACGCCGTTGTACTTTTTATCAGGAGCCTTGTTATGCTGACACGCGATGATCTCACAGATGACTCCGTCGACATCACCGAAAAATGGCGCGCCGCCACTGGTGAGACCGACTGCCAGGCAACCGCCTTCAGGCGAGGAGGTTTGGTCGCCACAGTGATCGTTCGCAGCTCCGACAGCGTCTTCATGTGCCGCAGTGCAGTCGCTGCCATCCTGTCGCCTGACGTTCTCAGCTCGATCGAGACATAGGCCGCGCACCCCAGGAGCAGCTACGTGGCGTCGCGGATGCGCCGGATGCCTGCGTAACGGGGTCAGCCCTGTGGTTGTGAGGGAAGAAGGTCCGAGAGCTCCATGAGAAACCCAACGCGAGCGGCGAAGCCGACAAGCCCGCCGCTGCCACCTTGCAAGTGCTTCATGCCAGCTGAAGATGGGACGCGTTCCGGTTTCCCTTGCGGCCGGTCTGCTACTGGCCCTGCGTCTCTGCGTTGGTGATCAGGTGCAAGAAGCCATGCGGTCGACCCGGCCGCTCGGCAAGCGCAATACCTGTGCATCCGGCGTCAGGAGCGCGCCCGCGCTGGTCGCGTTGTTGAGGGAGAGCCCGTTCGGCGGACAGTCCCTCAGTGTCAGGTTCTAGCGAGGGCGTCGCGTCCGGATGTCGTTAACCGAAAAACCCCTTGCCGCTCGCGTTCCCGACTCAGGCGCGCCAAGCTCGATGGAAGTTACACCTTTGCCGGACGAGATATCAGCGGTATTCCGAAGGGACTGCAGTCAGCCGTCCGCGATGTTCTGGTCCGGCCTGCCGGCGGAACCCGTTGGCTGGGACTGCCGGCCCTTTTGGGAGGAGGGGCCGGCAGTTCATCTTCGGGTGTGACAGCGGCGATCAACCTGAACCTGCTCGCGCGGCTGAACGGTGAAGCGGATGCGGAGTTCGACCTCGACCGCTTTGCCCATCGGGCCGTCTGGAACGCGCGTCGTTCAGGTCTGTCTCGCCTATCCGAAAATCTCCAATCCGCTCCGATCTTGCGAGTTATTCACGCCGCTCCCTGCTTTAGGGGCAAAGTTGACGACTACCCCCATTTCTCTTGACTCGTGTCCGGAACCTCTCCCATCAGAAGAAGGATAGGGGGGTTCAGGCATGCACTGCAGCAAACAGGTGATAAACAAGAACAAGCTAAGGCATACGGAGGAGAGGATGCCTGCCCAGTTGGACTCAGGGGGCAGCAGATCCACTTCCATGGCAGGTGCAGTCATAGAGGCTGTCAGGTCCATCACGTCGGTTGTGGTGGACGCCTTCGTTGATCGTTCCCCACGATAACCTTTCTCATGCCCTGACATAGGCTGTGCTCCACTCCAAGCCGTTGTTCCTTGGTATCGGCTGCACCCCATAGGTCCGACATGGGTCATTCTGCAGTTCCTCCTGGTTGCGTTCGCCCAAGTGGCGTCCGGAGGGCCAACCCGCGTTCGTTCTGGATGAACATCACGTGGCGCTTCGGGAGGACCTCTTTCGGGGTAATGATGGACCTGTTATGACTTCTCCACATGACCGTGCCTCATCCTGTTGCCCCCCCCTCTTCATTCCAAGCCAGACGCGCCTCAGCCTCTCTTGGGTATGGTTCTCGGGCTTGTTGGAGTCGTTATCTTCGGGGCCACACTTCCCATCACCAAGCTGGCGCTCGCCGATTTTTCGCCGGCGTTCGTGACCACGGGACGCGCGGTGCTGGCCGGACTTGCTGCCCTGGCGTTGCTGGTTGTGCTGAAGCGCTCGGTGCCCTGGCCCGTCCTTCCCTCGATCGCACTTGCCGCGCTCATGCTCGTATTTGGCTTTCCGGGTCTTATGGCGGTCGCGATGCAGACGGTTCCGGCAGCACATGGCGGGGTGATCCTGGGCGTGCTACCTCTTGCGACCGCGGGCTTTGCTGCACTCCTGGCTGGTGAGCGCCCTTCCGCGGCATTCTGGGGCTGGAGCGCTACCGGGGCTGCATTGGTTGCAGCATTTGCATTGCGTGAGGCCGGTTTGCTCGTTGCGGCAGGTGATTTTTGGCTGCTGGCCTCTGGCCTCTGCGCGGCATTGGGATATGTGATCTTCGGCAAGCTCGCCCGCAGAATGCCTGGTTGGGAGGTCATCTCATGGGCATTGGTGATCACTCTACCTCTGTCGCTGATTGGCGCCCTGCTGAGTTGGGAGTCGGGATTTGCTGCGGCCACCCCCCGTTCCATCGGGGCCCTGCTTTATGCCGCCTTCTTTTCTATGTTCTTGGGCTTCTTCGCCTGGAACACCGGGCTCGCTATCGGAGGCATCGCACGTGTGTCGCAGGTTCAGCTGCTGCAGAGCTTCGTGACGCTAGCGGTGGCCGCGACACTGTTGGGGGAGAGCATTCCACTTTCGACTTTCTTCTTCGCCGCCGCCGTTGCCGGCGTGGTATGGATGGGGCGCCGCTCAAGGATCGGCTGACATGACGAGACTTCACTCATGAGCACGCTCCTGATCGCGTCGCACAATCGCGGCAAACTGGCTGAGCTTGCCGAACTGTTAAGCCCCTTGGGCGTGACATGCCGGATTGCCCCCGATCTGCACCTGCCCTCGCCGCCTGAAACCGAGACTACGTTCGCAGGCAACGCACGTCTCAAAGCTCGTGCCGGCTACAAGGCTACCGGTCTCGCCACCTTGGCCGACGATAGCGGCTGCACCGTAGAAGATCTTGCCTGAGCGCCCGGCGTCCTGACAGCTGATGGCCTGCCCCCTGAAAAGTGGTCCTCCCTGAAGTATGGTTTTTAAGCCAGTTGGAGGATCAAGGAATGCCCCAGAAAAGACATAAGCCGGAAGAGATCGTCGCGAAGCTTCGGCAAGTCGATGTGCTGGTATCACAAGGCCAATCGGTGGCCAAGGCGGTGCGGCTGATCGGCGTGACGCAGTTTACCTACTACCGGTGGCGCAAGGAGTTTGGTGGGCTGAAGTCCGACCAGGTGAAGCGGCTGAAGGAGCTGGAGAAGGAGAACGAGCGCCTGCGGAAGGCCGTCTCGGACCTGACGCTCGAGAAGCTCATTCTGAAGGAAGCTGCCTCGGGAAACTATTAAGCCCCGCCCGCCGCCGTGCCTGCGTCGATCATGTGCGGGTGAAGTTCTCTGTCTCAGAGCGCTTTGCCTGTCGCGTGCTTGGACAGCATCGATCGACGCAAAGGAAAACGCCGCGCGGACGAGCCGACGAGGATGCACTGACCGCGGACATCGTCGCCCTTGCCACGCAATACGGTCGCTACGGCTACCGGCGCATCACGGCAATGCTGCGTGATGCCGGCTGGATCGTGAACACCAAGCGCGTCGAGCGGATCTGGCGGCGGGAGGGGCTGAAGGTTCCCCAGAAGCAACCGAAGAAGGGCCGGCTCTGGCTGGGAGACGGGTCCTGCATCCGTCTGCGGCCGGAGCGATCAAACCACGTCTGGTCCTACGACTTCGTCGAAGGCCGGACCTATGATGGGAGGAAGTTCCGCATGCTGAATGTCATCGACGAGTTCAGCCGGGAGTGCCTGGCGATCAGGATCGATCGAAAGCTGAACTCGACCGCGGTGATCGATGTCTTGACCGACCTTTTCATCTTGCGAGGTGTGCCCAGTCACGTTCGCTCAGATAACGTCCTATGTCAGGAGCGAACGAGCGCTTAAGGCGTCAGATCACGGGGCATCCGAGCGACTGGATACCCTGAAGATGTTCGCCCGAGCGGGCTCCGCCGTCAAGAAGTGGTCTCTCCCATGAGCCGAATACAGGGTCGGCCAGAACGCCGCCCTCACCGTCCTTAAGACGAGATCCTAATTCCCAAGCGGAAGGCCCGAACATTATCTACGAGGTCGCTGTTGGCGCCTCCACGGCTCTACAGAGAGGGGTCCTTCCGCTCGGGCTCGCCCCTGCAAAGAAGGGGCGATAGGGTTCGCCGGATTTGATCACGGCGTGAATGGTGCGCGCCATCTTTGCGGCGATGGCTGTGTAGGCCTTCCGACGGAGGTCGGGATTATGCCGATCCTGTGCAATGTAGCGCTCGAATTTGTCTCGGAAGCTGTTAGCCGGCTTGAGCACGGCGGCCTGGCTGGCCAACCACAGCGTCCGGCGCAGGCGGGCATTACCATACTTCGAGATCTTGCTCCTGCCGCGGAACATACCGGATTGCACGGTTGCCAAGTCCATTCCGCAGAACTTCAGGAACTGGCGGTGATGTCGGAAGCGCCTCAGATTGCCGGCCTCTGCTAGAACGGCGAGGGCATTGATCGGCCCTATCCCCGGGATGGTGCGCAGCAGGCGATAGTCCGGATTGTCCGGGAGTAACTCGACAGCGCGGGCTTCGATGACATTGCGCTGCTGGATCAGACCACGCCCCTGAGCCTGAACCAGGCGGAACATGCGGATCGCATCCGAGTCCGGCGCAACAGGCAGGCCCACCGAAGTTCTTGACGTCTCATAGATATCCGCCAAAAGAGCTGCCTTGCCGACGCGCCGGCCCACAACCGGCCAAGCCTCAGCAATGAACTCGTCCTTTTCCATCGCGGTGATCATGTGGGGCGACGGAAAGGCCTCGAGGAAGGCAAGAAACCAATCTCCGCGCGAGCTGCGGTGGAACCGGTCCGCTTCCGGAAAATAGAGCGGCAGATAGTGGGTCAGAATGCGGTGCCAGAGCTCCGTCTTGGCCCGCGCAATCATCTCATAGGTCTTCGACAGTTCCTGAATGTCACAGGTGCCCGCGACCAGAGGATCGTGGAAGACCTGCACGGCGCCGATCTCCAGCATGTGCAGGATGACCTGCGCATCCTTCGGGTCATTCTTGTCCCAGCTGTTGTGGAGCGCTTCGCGGGTGCGGGCGAGCGCCAGCGAGGAAACGAGCTTCAGCTCGAAACCGGCTGCACCAAGGGCGAACATCAACGCACGATGATAATTGCCGTCAAGGCAGTGCCTTGACCCTCAAACCCGATGGTGACGGGTAATCCGAAGCTGCGAAGGGTCCCGATCAGCCGCTCGTAGTCCTCAGCGGTGTTCAGCACCGTCAAGCGCCTGCGGCGCGTCCTGCCTGGAACCGCAATCAGCACATCGTGCCTGTTCTTGGAAATGTCGACGCCTACCAGAACGCGAGCATCCGACATATGATTGACCTTGGTCATGACTGGGTCTCCTCCATGGTGTGGTTCGCAAAACCACCATAGAGATCTGAGCCCGGTCATGGCCGCCCGCTGCGCGATTTTGTTGGCTCCGCGCACGGCCATGACCTTCTCCGGCGTGCTGTTCCCAACATGCTATGGGCCGGAGTTCATCGCCACAGCCGTTCGCAACTGGATCGATGCTGTTGGAGCGAAGACCGCATTCATCGAACGGGCAGCCCGTGGGAGAACGGCTACTGCGAGAGCTTCAACTCGAAGCTCCGCGACGAGTTGTTGAATGGCGAGATATTCTACTCGCTCGCCGAGGCTCGCGTCGTGATCGAGCTGTGGCGCGTCCACTACAACACCATCCGGCCCCACTCGTCCCTGGGCTATCGACCACCCGCTCCAGAGGCCATTCACTGGCCGTCAAAGCCAGATCAATCATCTCCCCCGTCGACACCTGCCTTGGCACAAAGGCCTATCATGCACTAAGACTTAAACCGGACCACTCGATAGGGGCAGGTCAGCAGGATCACCGATCCAGGATAGTGCAGCCCCTTGAAGTCAATCGCCATGCCTTCAAACCCGCTCATACCGTTGATGCGATCCGATCTGCAGCATCTCAAGCCCAAGAAAAAGAGCAAAGGTTTGCGACACTACCGTCAAGCGTAACGCCGCAATACGAAATCCCAAACGTGTTCGACCTTGCTGTCCCACAATGCCTGAGGATAGGGATTTTCCGGCAGCGCGTTGAGGCGCTGCCTAATCTCGGTCCAGACCGCACCCCGCGTTTCCTGCCCACGAACCCAGTCTATCGCGCTAGTCAGGTCGTGCAGCCTCTCCAGCAGGGATCGCGCCACCCGTTGACTTCCTGCTCCTCCGCCTTGGTGAGCTTGGGCTCCGGGGTGGTCAGCAGATCGAAGATCGCCAGTTCCTCTTCCGTCAGTTCCTCGCGGGCGGCGCGTTTCTCCTCCACGTTCATTTCGCCGATGAACGCCTTCAGTGCTTCGAAGAATTGCTCAGCATCGACCGAACCTGCGTTGTAATTGGCAACCATCTTTTCCAGCCGCTCCACCAAATGCTGCCGGGAGGAGTTGGCTTCAGCCATTTTCCGGGCCATGTCCTCTGCCCCCTCTCGCAGCTTTTCAGTGGTGACTTTAGGGCTGGTGGCGAAAAGATCGGCCAGCTTGTCGAAGTCGATGCCGGAAAGGTCCACGCGCCCCTTGGCGGTGTCGCCTTCAACAATGGGCGTCAGGATCGCAACGCCTTCCAGCTTCTTGTCGAGCAGTTCGGCGATGCGGGCGGCGATGGCGGATATATCGACCGGCCCCATCTTTGCCTTCACCGCGTCGGATAGGGTGTGGAACACGGCAACTGGCCGGAGATAGGGCGCAGCCCGCTCATCGGGCAGCAGCGCCTTGTAGGCTTTGGTGACGGCAGCAGTCATGCGCAGGAACTCACGGCGGCGCTCGTCTGGCGCGATCAAGACCTCCACGGCCTGATTGATGAGCCGCAGCCGGTCGAAATCGTGCACCTCCGTGATGGCTTCCGGTTCAACGCACAATGGCTGGACGAACGCCCGCGCCGAGGTCAGCGCATCTTCAAGGCTAGCGACAAGAGCCTCCTTGTCCTTGATCGGCGTTTCCTCGCCCCCGCCGCCCGCGTAGATGGCGAGCGCCTTCTGAAGGTTCTGGAACACGCCGACATAATCAACGATGACGCCTGATGTCTTGCCCTCTGCCCGGCGGTTAGCCCGTGCAATGGTCTGCATCAGCGTGTGATTCTTCCTCGGCTTATCGAGATAGACGGTGCCGATGGTGGGCACGTCGAAACCGGTGATCCACATCGCGCAAACGAACACCAGCCGCAACGGGTCATCGGCATCCTTAAACTTGGCCTCAATATCTTCCCGCTGCATCCGCTCGCGGTGGGGCAGAATGTCGAGGCCCTTCTTGCGCAGATCATCGAACTCGTTCTGGCTCTGGCTGACCACCACCGCCATATCGAGTTCGTGCAGCCACATCAGCCGCTCGGCTATCGCCGCGCCTTCCGCCTCATGGGCAGTCTTCAGCCGTTCCTCGTCCTGCGCAATCAGACGGGCGACCTCCAGGCGACACGCAAGGGGTTCGAAATTCGCGAAATGTTCTTTCGAAGAGCAGCATTAGGCGGTAGCGCCGAAGCCCGAGTAGCTCGCTGGGCCGCTGTCCGTGAGCTACACACCACATCGTGCGCCAACGCGCGAGCGCCAGGTCAGGCCGCGATGGGTGTCCGTACCTTTTCATTACGAATGTAGTAGCGCGAACCCTCCTTTTTGGAGGACCTGCTGAAACCGATCTCAACATCGCGATCGAGCTTCACCATGATTTCGAGAAGCTTCTCCAAGGAGAAGCCACGGAGTTTGCCGTTCTTGAGCGCGGAGATTTTCGGTTGCGGCAGGCCAAGGAGTTCGGAAGCCTGGACCTGAGTCAGATGGCGATGGCGCAGGATGGAGTTGATCTGACCAACGATGGCGGCCTTCAACTTCAGTTCGGGCGCATCATCGAGACCGAGATCGGCAAAAACGTTGCCGCTTCCGACTTCGATCTCCAGCGGCGATTGATCTTCGGTCATTTTTTCTTCCTTTTTGTTGCCTTCTGCGCCTGGGCGAGGTGCTGCTTCACCTGGCTCAGACGGGTCTTGATAAGATCGATATCGGGCTTCGGCGTCTTGATCCCTGCCGTAGACTTCTTCTGAAACGAGTGCAGGACGTAGATGTCTTCTCCAAACTTCACCGCGTAAACCGAGCGATAGGTGTCGCCGTCATGATCCGCCACGATCTCGAAGACACCTGCACCCAAGCCGGTCAGAGGCTTAGCGAAAACTGCCTTGCGACCCATCTGAGCTTCGCTCAACGCGTAGCCCACCTGCGTCCGAACCTCCTGCGGGAAGGTCATCAGCTGCTTCTTCGAGTCGTAGAGCCACTTAACTGGCCGTTCACTGTTATCCGCCAACCTCACCTCTCTATACCAATATAGGTATAAAATCCATCTGTCACAAGGGCATCGTCAACTTGCGCCCTCGGATCGTAGAACGCCTTCTTCGTCGGCGCGTCAAGCGACGGCAACTCCCGCGACGTCGCCCCAGATCGCGTGAGCTTGTCGTCTCGTTTGTCTGCGGTGGTTGGCGGTGGTTGGCGGTGGTAGTGGTCGGCGTTCTGAAGAGATTGGCAACCTGGTCGTGGGTGGCGAGGAACCGCGGCGCTTGTCCGGGCGACTTGAAGCGCTTCATGATCCGCTCCCGTCGTCGGTGTGTTGGATGTCACCCAGAACTGACCCAGCAGCAGTCGGAATTGCCACTGAAAACTGACCCATGTGGAACCTTGCCCCTGACGGGATTTGTCGGGGGATATCGGAGTGATCGACATGGGATTTTGAGTGTTATTCGACGTAGGGCATTGCGGGACAAGGTGCCCATCCGCGAGATTGCGCGGCGGACCGGGCTGTCTCGCAACACCATCAAGAAGTATCTGCGGACGGGGGTTGTTGAACCTGAGTTCCAGACCCCGGCGCGGCCAAGCAAGCTGGACGCGTATGCGGAGAAGCTGTCAGGCTGGCTGGTGATGGAGCAGCGCAAATCGCGCAAGGATCGACGCACCGCCAAGAAGATGCACGCCGATTTGGTTCGGCTTGGCTATGAAGGCTCGTATGAGCGTGTGGCAGTCTTCGTGCGGACCTGGAAAGGAGACCGGCAGCGCGCACAGCAGTCGACCGATCGCGGGACATTCGTGCCGCTGGTGTTTCAGCCGGGCGAGGCGTTCCAGTTCGACTGGAGCGAGGACTGGGCCCATGTCGGCGGCGAGCGCAACAAGTTGCAGGTGGCCCATATCAAGCTGTCGCACAGCCGGGCGTTTCTGGTCAGGACCTATCTGCTCCAAACCCACGAGATGTTGTTCGACGCGCACTGGCACGCGTTCCGGGTTTTCGAGGGCGTGCCGGGCCGCGGGATCTACGACAGCGGGAATTGTCCGCCATCGGTCCAAGGACAATGGACGCGAAGACGGCGGTGGATCGCGTGGGTGTGGGCAAGAAGCGCGATGTGAATGCGCGGTTCATGGCCATGACCAGCCACTACGTTTTTGAGCCCGATTTCTGCAACCCGGCGGCGGGCTGGGACTGCGCCAGTGAGGCGCCATCGGTCCAAGCCCGCTGGCGCAGGGACAGGTCGAGAAGAACGTTCGCGATGCGCGCCACCGGCTCTGGCAGGTGATGCCGGCCTTTCCGGATCTCGATGCGTTGAATATGTGGCTTGAGGAACGGTGCAAGGCACTGTGGGCCGAAACCGCACATGGCAGCCTCCCCGGTAGCGTCGCCTATGTCTGGGAGGCAGAGAAGCCTGCACTGATGCCGTTGCCCACGGCCTTCGATGGCTTTTTCGAACACGAGCCAAGCGGGTGTCACCCACCTGCCTGATCACCTTCGAACGCAATCGTTATTCTGTGCCGGCAAGCGGCGATGTTGCGCAAATCAGCCCCGAGCATGACTGCCCCCTTTCCCGCCATTCTTCAGCGGACTGCTTCGATCTCGGCCCTGCCAAGGGCCGAGAAGCGGTTCATGATGGCGATGCGGATCTGGATTTCGGCGGTCTGGCGGGCGGGGTCTCGTGACATGATCCTCTCGCCGAAGAGCTTCAGGCAGTTCATCAAAGCTTCGACCCGACTTCGGGCGTGATAGCCGGTCCACTTCTTCCAGAGCGCCCGGCCCAAGCGCCTGGTTGCCCGCAGGATCTCATTTCGCGCGGCAGCAGCGGGACAGTCTTCTTTCCAGGCGCGGCCATTGCGCCGGATCGGTATGACGGCATCCGCGCCTCGGTCGATGATCGCGCCATGGCATCGTCGTGTATCGTAAGCACCATCTGCGGTGACCGTGCCGATCGTCTCTTCCGGCGGGATCTGCGCCAGAAGCTCCGGCAGCAGCGGGCTGTCGCCTTGGCGGCTCGAGGTCAACTCGACCGCGCGCACATCCCCGGTGCCCGCGTCCATGGCGAGGTGGACCTTTCTCCATTGCCTCCGGCGTGACGGGCCATGTTTGCGGGTCTGCCACTCGCCGTCCCCGCGGAACTTGATACCGGTGCTGTCGATCAACAGGTTCAGGGGCTGCCCGGACGCGCGATACGGGACCTGCACCGCGATCCGCGCCTGCCGGCGGCACAGCGTCGAATAGTCCGGAACCGGCCAATCAAGCCCCGCCATCTGGATCAGGCTTTCAACCAGCCCGACCGTCTGCCGGAGCGGAAGCCCAAAAAGCACTTTCAGGGTCAAGCAGGTCTGGATGGCAGCGTCCGAGAAGGTCTCGGGTCGCCCGCGCTTGCCGGTCTTGTCGGCGTGCCAGACCGTCTCGGGATCGAACCAGACCGACAGCGAGCCGCGCTTGCGCAGCGCCGCATTGTAGTCTGACCAGTTCGTCGTGCAGTAGCGGATCGGGGAAGGCTTCGGCATGCCCTCGACCTAACCCTCAGGACGCGCTCAGTGAATCCCCCTCACTGAGATGTGCAACAAGGTCGAAGCGCGATGCGGAGACGCAGGCCGTGCGCGACTACTTCCGCGTCGAGGACGAGGCCGGCGAACGCTTCTGGATCTTCCGTGCCGGTGATGGTGAGGATGCCGGCACCGGCTCGCACCGCTGGTTCCTCCATGGGGTCTTCGGATGAGCGGCTATGTCGAGCTGCAGGTGACGTCGCACTTCTCCTTCCTGCGCGGTGCCTCCTCGGCCGAGGAACTGTTCGCCACCGCTGCCCTGATGGGGATGGAGGCGCTGGCCGTCACCGACCGCAACAGCCTTGCCAGCATCGTCCGCGCGCATGAAGCGGCCAAGGACACCGGCGTCCGGCTGATCGTCGGCTGCCGGCTGGATCTGGCCTGTGGAATGTCGCTGCTGGTCTATCCCACCGACCGCCCCGCTTATTCCCGGCTCTGCCGCCTGCTGTCCGTCGGCAAGGCCCGCGCCGGCAAGGGCAGGTGCCATCTGGAATGGGCGGATAACAGCACGCAACCGGATCGCCGAGCCTGCCCGTGCACTGCATCCTGCGAGAAGGCTCAGCTGAATGTACAGCTCAGCCACCGTAGGAAAAACACCGGAATTCGCTGTTAGACTGCTCTGAATTCAAACCTTACACGGTGCGCGATGTCCCTCCACCCGCTAGCCTCCGTTGGCGCCCACCCGTCGTGTCGGCTCCTGACATAGCAAACTTGAACGCATTCAAGATTTCAAATGCAAAATCATTCATCCCCATATCGCACTCCTAAAATTAATAGGCGAATGGTATCTTCCGTATTGTGAAGTAATAGTGCTACTATGCTGATGAAACGAGTCGCATTCGGAACCAGCCGAAATCGGGGCAGCAACATGAGCGGTAGTCTAGAGCAATTTTTGACCGACCTGTCACGTGGGCTGGAGCGCACAATGGTCACCGTCAACAAAGAATTGACTTTGCGTCACCGCATCAAGCGGACTTGGTCGATGCGCCAGTGCGCGCGCTTCCTCAACGTGAGCATCCAGTATCTGACCAAGTTTGCGAACGCCAACGAAGACTTTCCAAGGGGGGAGTACGTTGGTCGCGAAAGGGTCTTTACGCTCCATGAGCTGATGCATATGCGGGCGCTACTTGCCGCATCGGCCAAGCGACCGTTCGATTACCTTGCGTGGCGCAAACCTAACGATCCGCTCCCCGTGATCTCATTCGCCAGCCAGAAGGGCGGCACCGCTAAAAGTCTCAGCGCAGCACATTTCGCGCAATATCTGAGCCTGCACTATGGCATGCGGGTCGGTGTCATGGATGCGGACCCTCAAAGCACGATTACGCTCTACTTTGTGGGGGGTGAAGCTCTATCAAGAATGCCTACAGAAGAGACGCCGTCGATGGTGGACTTCGCGGGATTGTTCCAGTCCGATGGTGCGCCTTACACAGATCATTCGGCAGACATGCTGGACAGCTTCTTCCTAAAGACTTCGTGGCCTGGTCTGCGGTTAGTGCCTGCCCATGGCGAGACCTCTGAGGGCGAGATCCAGATTGCGCGCTTAGTGCGTGAGGCGCCGGTAGGAAAGAGTTTCTACCGCTACCTCAGGGACGCGATTGATCGCTGGAAGAGTGCGTATCCGCCGGTGACGGCCCCCAACGAGTTAGTGACAGAGGGAAAGGTTAATAGGGCCCGGCTGGAGCAAGCGTTGAACGAAACGCTAGACTGCATCATCATTGATTACCAGCCAGCCCTTACACTCTTCCAGCTCAACAACGTGATTGCGTCTTCATCCCTGGTCATCCCACAGACCATGAAGGGATTCGATATCGCCACGCTGTCGACGTTCGTCACGGGGTTGCTTGGCATGTTGCAGCATATCCTGGCGCACGAGCGTATCGAAATAGGGTCAGGCGCCAACATGTTACTACCGACCATCGTTCAGCGATCCAACGCGCAAGACCTCAACCATATCAGCAACCTGCTTGAGCACTGCCCGACAGAAATTTTGCCCGTGTTCTACTTAAGGTCGGATGCTATCTCCAACGCATCTGATGTCTATCAGTCTGTGTATGAATACGAGCCGGACACACCCGGTAAACGCAAGGGCATCAACCGGTTTATTGAAAATGCGGATGCGGTCAATGACGCAATCGTTTCTCGACTATGGCCCGGTCTCGAGCGCGGATATGCGAGTACTTGGATGGACAACTTCTACGATGATGGTGGGGACGACGGGGAGAACGCAGTATGAAGCGAAGCATCCCAAGATCGCTGGTTTCGAAAGCAATGAGCCGGCCGCCTGAGCCAAATGACGGCGAAAGCAACGAAGAAGCCGCAACCGCTCCAGCGCCTGCCGCCTTCAAGGGTGCTGGTAGCGCTTGGAAGGCCGGTGCTCTTGCGCAGTCGCAGGCTGCGGTAGAGCAGGGGAGGGCCCAGCTGGCAAATGACATCCTGAACGGTCGCCATGAGCTTCAGCTTTTGCCCGATCAGGTTGAAGATCCGGTTGGGTCTGATCGACGCGAAGATTGGATGAAGCAGGAAGCTTTCCGGAAGCTGCTCAGCAGTATCGAGGCGAACGGTCAGGACACGCCGATTTTGGTTTGGCCGGAAGACCCCAACTGGAGACCGGATCCGTTAAACCCGACTGAGGTCGAGGGTATCCGCTTCATCATGCTGACGGGCCGGCGACGTCATGCAGCAGCGCAGATGCTTGGGCTGAAACTTCGTTCGATCTTGGCGCCGCCAGATAAGCGAAGCGCCGATAACTCGCAGTTCGAGATGCTCTTCCTCCGGTTTCGGGAGAACGAGGAGAGGGAGAACCTGAGCGCGTTCGAGCGCCTTCTGGCGATCGGAGAAATGTACGAGGCCTTGCGGCAACCTGGAGGGAAGATGACTGCGGTGGCATTCGCCACGCGAATTGGCGTCCATGAAAGCATAGTGTCGCGTGCCCGAGCCGTTTTCGCGGCCCGAGACGAGATCTTGAATGCATTCAAGAACATCTACGAAATGAGCTTTGGAGAACTGCAGAACGCGATGGCGAGCCTTGAGAGCAAGCCGAAAAAGCAAGCTAGGAGAGCGCCCTCGAAGATCACGGCGAAGCGGAAGATTGGCAGCCGAAACCTGACCCTCACGTCCGCGAATGGCAATTTGTCGATCAAGGCAGCAAGCGTGCCGCTGAGCCAAGAAAAACTTGAGGAGTTAAGTGATCTTATCGCTGACTTCTTGAAGAAGAACAAGGAGCTGTCGCCGGCGAGTTGAGACTCCGAGACCGGCGCGCTTCCCCAAGTTACGCAACGAGTAAGAAGGAACGAATGTGATCTAAAGGCAAAAGAAAAGCCCCCAAGCTGAGGGCCTGAGAGCTGATCTTAATGGTTTGGTCGCCTTCAAGATAAGTCTCTCCAGAATCTCTGTCAACGACAAACACCGTTTTGGCGAATGGCTTTCTTTTGCCTCCACACAGACGGAGGTGAGACACAGACATGAAAAATACAGGTTGGCGCAAGCCGACACCGGGTCTTGGGGTTGCAACGCAACTCGCACAAGCCGGTGAACGGGTAGCTGTACCCAGAACGCGCGCCTTCGTGGCAATCAAACGCGTGGGCGTACATATCGGGCTTAAAGCGGGGGACATGATGCTCCTCGACACGCTTGCAGCCTTCACGCAGGCTCAAGACTGGGAAGAAGGGCAACGTCCCATCGTATGGGCGTCAAATGCCTATCTGATGGAGCAGACTGGGTTTTCACTTTCGGCGCTCAAACGTCATGCACGGCGCTTGGCGGAGAGGGGAGTCATTGCGTTTAAGGACAGCCCCAACGGCAAGAGGTGGGGCCGCAGGAACGGCGCTGGCGTGATCGTCGAAGCCTATGGCTTCGATCTCTCTCCGCTCTCGGCCCGAACCGAAGAGTTCGAAATCCTTCACGCCGATCTGCAAGCTGAACGAGAGCTATGTCAGCGCCTCAAACGCCAGATCACCGTCGCGCGCCGGATGATCCGCGCTCGGATCGACGCGGCCGTCAGTGGAAAACTTAGAGGGCCATGGGGTCAGTTCGCGGGGTATTTGGCAGACCTTCTGGAACGTCTGCCAAAAACAATCAACGTCTCTGAGAACCTCGAACAGCTTCTGGCTTGGCTCCAGCAGCTTCAGGAGCGGGTTGAGTTTACCTACCTCAAGGCCGCAAGTGCTGTCCCGGTTGTGGATGAGTGCGCCCCGATCGGCGCCCAACTGGCAATACAGGGTGAGCAAATGAACACCAAGGAGGCCATTTCTGAACCCCATATACTAACTACAAATAAACCCAAGCCTGTAATTAGTAATTCCTCAGAAAGCGCGAAAACGCCGGCGAGCGCGTCCTACATCCAGACAGAAACCCGAATCGACACGGCATTAGACGCTTGGGTTTCAGAGGTCCGCGAAAAACGCGCGGCGTTGGACCTGCCGACGATCATGCTAGCGTGTCCTGAGTTCGCATCCTGGGTTCGCGACATGGGCGGCTTCGCCAAGGACTGGAGCGATCTCCACCGTATTGCAGGGCAGCTCAGACCGATGATCGGGATCTCCGCCCAGGCATGGGACCTGGCGCAGGATCGGCTCGGCAGCCAGGTCGCAACAGCAGCTTTTGCACTGGTCTTCGAAAAACATTGCAGGGGCGAGATCTTGTCACCGAGTGGGTATCTGCGCGGCATGGTGGTGAAAGCCGGATCAGGCGCGCTGCATCTCGAGCGCAGCTTCTACGGGAGGTTGTGCGCAATGGCGGCTTGAAACATTGATCGAAGGACGCCATTGGCATATATTGCCAAAAAGCAGAAAGGTCTGACCCATGGTGACACGTAACGTCGTCCTGACGGAGACCCAGGATCAGCTCGTCCAGGCCCTGGTTGCCTCCGGGCGGTATCAAAACGTGAGCGAAGCGATGCGCGCCGGGCTCAGACTGCTCGAGCGGGAAGAGGCGCAGCTGACTGGGATCCGGCAAGGCCTTCTGGAAGGGCTGGCGCAGGCGAGAGCGGGTGACCTGGTCGAGGGGAGCGGAGAAGATGCAATCCGCCGGGCATTCGGGCGCGCACGTTCGGTCACATGACACGCTCCCTGCGGCTGACGCGCCGTGCCGAGGCCAGCCTTGTCGAGATCGCCAGATAGACGATCGACAGCTTCGGACCTGCGCAGGCGGCTCTCTACGAGGAGGAGCTTCTCGAGCGTTGCGCGGCGATCCTGAGCGCTCAGGCCCGCAGCAGAAGTTGCGCGGTTCTGGTTGATGATGCCGACGACCTTCGGTTCACGAGGGCAGGGGAGCATTTTCTGGTGTTCCTGGACCGACCGGACGAGGTCATCATCGTCGACATCCTACATGCCCGAAGCGATCTGCCGCGCCATGTTGCCGTCTTGACGACCCTCAAGGATCCCGATCGTTGACCTGTCACAGCTCTGCGGCCTTGGTGAGATTGACCCTGAACCTGTCGCGGCGGCGCTGGTAGCGGCGGGTCATTTCGCCGGAGGCGTGGCCGAGCTGCTTCTGGACGTACCGCTCGTCGACCTCGGCGGAGGAGGCGAGGCCGGCGTGCAGGGAATGGCCGGAATAGAGCCGGAGGCGCTCGGCCTCCGGCAGGTCGGGCCGCAGGACGGCGTCGCGGACCGTCTGCTTGACGAGGCGGGCGACATGCTTGTCACCGAGGCGGCGGGACGTGGCGGTCCGCCCGTCGCGGGAGACGGACACGAAGAGCGGCCCGAAACCGATCCGGGCATAATGCAGCCACTGCTCCAGGGCATGGACGGGGCAGGTGCGCTCCGTCGAGCCGCGGGCGATCTCCACCTCCCGCCAGCCGGTCTTGCCGCGCAGGGTCAGCAGCAGGCCCTCCGGCAGGATCTCGATCCAGCCCCCGGCATCAAGCGTGTCGTCCTTGCCATGATCCAGACCGACGATCTCGCTGCGCCGGAGCCCGCCGGCAAAGCCCACCAGCGGGATCGCCCGGTCGCGCAAGCCCCGCAGGTCGTGGGGCAGGGTGGCGATCATCGCCAGCAGGTCCTCGGGGAGGATCGCCTCCTTCTGCACCGGGGGCCGGGCATGCCGGCGGCAATGTGCCGGTCGCTGCGGTCCACCCGTTCGCCGCGCTGCGTGTAGGTCCAGGCCAGGTCTGACAGACGCCGTTCGATGGAAGCCACCGAGATGGCAGGGGCCCGGCCAAGCCGGCGGTGAACACCCCGACCAGCTCCGGCGACGGGGCAGGGGGTCGGCACCGCGCGTCCGGCACCAGCGGGCGAAGGATACCCAGTTCCAGCCCTAGACAAGCCGCGTGTTCGGGGAAAGGGCGCCGCGGGGATAGTCCCGGGCAGTTTCCACCGGCCGGTTGAAGCTGCCGGACCTCGCGACATCGGCGGGCAAGGCGAGAGGGCCGTCGTTCCCGGCCAGAGGCATGGGGCGATCCGGCGGGTCTGACGGCGGTTGTTCCGAACTTGTGTCCATGTGCGTGGGCCTCCCTCGGGCATGTCTGATAATGCAAAATTACCGGACGTGGAGCAGGTCGGGAGAAGGCGGCGGTTCTACGCATCCCTTACTGCCAAAGGCGCCGCGACGGGCGAGGCTGCCGGGAGACCGAACCGCCGTTCATCTCGCCCCCGATGGTCAACTACTTACCGTCGGAGCGCTGGCGTACTTCGGCCGGCATATGTCTCCCGAGACGCCGCTGCACCTCACAGCACCTTTCTGCCCCGCCACCCGCGGTGACCTCTGTGCCTCGGGATTCGAGAAAGATGGACAAGGGCACCAATTGCCAAAGTGAACCTGACGGGTAGAAATGCAGTTTTACTACGCGTCACCAAATGACCGTTTGTAAACGGATGCAAGACCTTCGCCTGTCGTTGGCGTAACGTGTTCCCTTGGAAATCCTCGCTCGTTCGGGAGCAACTAGAGCCTTCCGCAGCATGACCCAAAGCTGCGGCGTCAGCGCCGCTCACAACGTTTCAGTGTACCGCATTTAGATTATTTTGTGATGATAATTATACCTAATACACTGATAAAATATGGTAATTATCTGGTATGCCTTAAGCCGTAAGGTGCCGGATTTCATTTGGATGCTGCTCCTTGGCTGGAGGCCTAGTCACGTCAGGCGCGAGTGCTAGAGCGTGTTGCGGTTTTCCCGATTCAGGATACCCCTGTGGCTTGATCTGTGATTCCCTGCCTGCATGACAGGTGGAGGGATGATATGGGCAGACCGCATCCTATGGCACTCCGAGAGCGCGTTGTGGCGTTTGTGGAGGAAGGGAACTCTGACCGTTCAGCCGCTGCGCGGTTCCGGGTTTCGGTGAAGTTCGTCAACGACATGGTGATCCTGAAGCGCAAGACGGGCGGGTTAGCTCCGCGTGTTCAAGGCCATGGTAGTGGTCATGGCAAACTGGTTGGTGTGGGGGACTGGATCACCTCGCGAATGAAGGCGAAGCCCGATCTGACGCTGAACGACCTGGTCGGCGAACTTGCAGATCATCACGGCATGGCGATGTTGCGCAAATCAGCCCCGAGCATGACTGCCCCCTTTCCCGCCATTCTTCAGCGGACTGCTTCGATCTCGGCCCTGCCAAGGGCCGAGAAGCGGTTCATGATGGCGATGCGGATCTGGATTTCGGCGGTCTGGCGGGCGGGGTCTCGTGACATGATCCTCTCGCCGAAGAGCTTCAGGCAGTTCATCAAAGCTTCGACCCGACTTCGGGCGTGATAGCCGGTCCACTTCTTCCAGAGCGCCCGGCCCAAGCGCCTGGTTGCCCGCAGGATCTCATTTCGCGCGGCAGCAGCGGGACAGTCTTCTTTCCAGGCGCGGCCATTGCGCCGGATCGGTATGACGGCATCCGCGCCTCGGTCGATGATCGCGCCATGGCATCGTCGTGTATCGTAAGCACCATCTGCGGTGACCGTGCCGATCGTCTCTTCCGGCGGGATCTGCGCCAGAAGCTCCGGCAGCAGCGGGCTGTCGCCTTGGCGGCTCGAGGTCAACTCGACCGCGCGCACATCCCCGGTGCCCGCGTCCATGGCGAGGTGGACCTTTCTCCATTGCCTCCGGCGTGACGGGCCATGTTTGCGGGTCTGCCACTCGCCGTCCCCGCGGAACTTGATACCGGTGCTGTCGATCAACAGGTTCAGGGGCTGCCCGGACGCGCGATACGGGACCTGCACCGCGATCCGCGCCTGCCGGCGGCACAGCGTCGAATAGTCCGGAACCGGCCAATCAAGCCCCGCCATCTGGATCAGGCTTTCAACCAGCCCGACCGTCTGCCGGAGCGGAAGCCCGAAGAGCACTTTCAGGGTCAAGCAGGTCTGGATGGCAGCGTCCGAGAAGGTCTCGGGTCGCCCGCGCTTGCCGGTCTTGTCGGCGTGCCACACCGTCTCGGGATCGAACCAGACCGACAGCGAGCCGCGCTTGCGCAGCGCCGCATTGTAGTCTGACCAGTTCGTCGTGCGGTAGCGGATCGGGGAAGGCTTCGGCATGCCCTCGACCTAACCCTCAGGACGCGCTCAGTGAATCCCCCTCACTGAGATGTGCAACAAGGTCGACCAGATCACGAATACACAGAAGGCCGGACACTCTCTCTTGGCCGTTCAAGAGGTGGTTTTTCGACCAAGATCCACCTCCGCGTCAACAGCGCTGGCCTCCCTATGAGGACCGAGATCACGCCGGGTCAGGATTCAGACTATGCCGGCTATCATCTGGTGATGGCCGACAACCTGCCGTCGCCTGCTGTTTTGGTGGCTGACAGAGGCTACGACTCTGACAAAATCCGAGAAGATGTTGAGAAACGCGACGCCGTCTCGATGATCCCGATGCGCAAGAACCGCAAGGTGCGAAAGACCGTGGACATGACCCTCTACACCCTGCGCAACATGGTCGAACGCTGCTTCAACAAGCTGAAGAACACCCACAGGCTCGCGACACGCTACGACAAAACCGCAAGCAGCTTTCTTGGCTTTATTGACATCGCCTGTGTCAGAATGTGGCTCCGCTATTTGTCAACATGACCTAACCACTCTTTATGGGCGAGCTATGACGGGCCTTCTCGCTACCCATGTCCCACCAAAGTCCCGCCATGACGCGGAGGGCATCTCTGCACACCGGCTTCAACACGTGCTCGTTTGGCGCATGTTGCGAACAACCGCGATAGGAATGCGGCACCCAGACCGTCGGAAGGCCGAGGATGTCGGTAAAGCTGTCATTGGGCAGGGAGCCCGCGAGGTTGGGGAGGATGTGGAGCGGCTTGCCTGCCGTTTCCTCAATCGACGCTACTGTGAAACGAACCCATTCGTGGTCGGGCTCAAGGCGTGTGGCTCGGAAGAAGCCGCGGTCGTGCGGAATGATTTGCACATCCTCGAAGCCGTTTGAGTCAAGATGGCGCCGCAGTGCCGGCAGAATGTCCTCGGGGTCGGTGCCCACCACGTAGCGCAACTGGCAGGTCGCACGCGCCTTTGCCGCAATTGCGTTGACAGGCGCTTCAGGCACTCCGGCCGTCATTGCAAGGATGGCAAAGCTGTTCCAGCCATAGGCGCGCTCGGCAGGGCTCAGGTTCTCCTCGCCCCAGTCATGATCGACGGAAGGGCCGTTCAGGTCCTCGATGGGCAGCCCCTTCAGGGCCTCGCGAACTGGCGGTGTCAGGCTGTCGGGGCGCCATTCCGGAACCCCGATTTGTCCGCGCCGGTCACAGATCGTGGTCAGCGCATGGGTCAGGATCATCGCCGGATCCGCCAGAAGACCGCCCCAATTACCGGAATGGTGGGCTCCATCACGCAGATTTAAAAGCAGATCAAAGGTCACGCCACCGCGCGATCCCATGAAGATCGTCGGCACGTCAGGCTGCAACCGAGGGCCGTCGGACGCGATCAGGACATCGGCAGCCAGATCATGCTTGTGCGCCTCGAAGAACTCCGGCAGTCCCGAGGAGCCGGTTTCCTCGGACATCTCGATCACGATCTTGACGTTGAAGCCCAGCTTGCCTCGCGCGCTGATGACGGCCTCCATCCCCGCGATGTTGATGAGATGCTGCACCTTGTTGTCCGCGGTGCCCCGGCCATATAGGCGGTCGCCTTCCTCGATCAGCCGAAAAGGATGAAGCCCTTGACGCCATTGATCGGTCTGCGCGCGAATGACGTCGCCGTGCCCATAGGTCAGGACCGTGGTCAAAGCAGGGTCCTCGATGCGCTTGCCCACCAGCAGCGGCCCGCCTCGAGGATCGGGGTTGTCGTGGATCGCGCAGACGAACCCCAGAGCCTCGAGGCGTGGCAGCATGGCTTGCTCAAGATACCTATAGAGTTCCGGCCGCTGATCCGGATTCTGGCTTTCGGTGGGATATTCCACCAAAGATGCAAGCTCGGTCTGAAACGCCCCGCTGTCAAAATAACGTTCGGCGGCGGCAAGGGCGGCATCACGGGTCATGAAAGGATCTCCGGTTCGGCAATGGCGTCGCCCCACGGCGACATGATCTCGGTACAGCCAGTGTTCGTGACGCCGTCGCGCATCACGCCGGCCGGGCAGGCAAAGGCATAGGGAAATACGGTGCGGCGAAAGCGCGTCGTCGGATGATGTTCAGCCAGCGCCGCATGGACGGCTTCAGGCAGCGCATCGTCGGCCGTGACGGCATCGCCGCCCGACATGTCGATGCGCCCATGATGAAAGGCGCTCTCCAGATCCATGCCGAAATCGGTGACAAAGGAAGACAGCTGTGCAACCGCCCCGAGGATCTTGCGTCCGCCCGATGCGCCGAAGGCAAAGCGGCGATCACCGACTTCACCGATGACCGGGCAGACGTTCATCAGGCAGCGCTTTCCGGGTGCCAAAGAATTCGCACGGCCGGGCACCGGATCGAACCACATGATGCCGTTGTTCAGCAGCAGTCCTGTGGACGGAGAGACCACATGCGCCCCAAAAGCTGACAGCAATGTCTGCGTCATCGACACCATGTTCCCATCGCGGTCAACGATCGAGAAATGCGTGGTGCAGCCAGGCTGCGACGGAGACTCGCCATCGTCCCCCATCCCTTCCAGCCGTTTGGCATAGGCATCCCGCAGCGCATCGGCATAGGCCACGAACGCAGTTCCACCGGGCTGACCCGCCAGCGGGGGCAGCATTGTCAGAACATCGCGAAAGGTGGGTCCGGCCGTCAGACGCGGCGTGACATGGAGTGTCGCCTGCCCGCGCGAGAAGCTGAGCGGCGTTTGAAGCTCGGCTCGGTAGGCGCGCAGGTCGTCACGGTTTAAGCTGCCACCCTTGGCCTGTACGTCTGCCACCAGCGCCGCACCCACGTCGCCATCATAGAACTCTCGTGCGCCCTTGGCAGCCAGTTCGGCCAAGGTTGTGGCCATGGCGTCCATCGGCAAGGTCTTGGCGACGGTGCTGGTCCAACCGGCCACAGGAGGCCACTGCCCCTCTTCGAGAAACAGGCCCGCCGCGTCCGGATCGGCGGCCAGTCCACGTGTGGCCGAGGCGATCATCAGCGCCGCATACCAATCGACCTGCAGACCTTCTCGTGCCAGTTCGACGGCTGGCGCCAGCAGATCGCGCCACGGCATGCGACCATAACGGGCATGAGCCTGCCCGACGCCATCTATGACGCCCGGCACCGCGACTGCGGTCGCGCCGCGAAGGTTGCGGTCATCCTTGACCGCGTCCCAAGGGAACAAATCGCCGGCCTTGCCCGTACCTGCCAGCGGGTAATCAGCCGGATCCAGGGCACCCGGCGCACGCATGCCATAGAAGACCGCTTCGGCACGCGCGGCCTCGGCGTGCCACAGCATCATTGCGCCGCCGCCGGCGGGGCCACTCATCCAAGGCTCCAGCACTCCTATGGCGAAGGACACCGCAACGGCCGCATCGACCGCATTGCCGCCGGCTGCCAACACCTCTGCGCCGACCTGCCCTGCGCGCGAGTTCTGGGCCGCGACCACGCCCCGTGTGGTTCCTCTTACAGACTTGCGCACGACCTGTGTGCGCGACAGTGACGACATCATGACTGGTCCCTCAGCTGGCGGCCTGTAGGGGCTGCTGGTCATAAAGGTGACACTCGACATGCCCGTCGGATGTTGGCACCGGCCAAGGTGCGATCCGGGAACAATGCGGCATCACCTTGGCGCAGCGCGGATGGAAGGCGCACCCGGAAGGCGGGGCGATCGGGTTGGGGTATGCTGCGCCAAGCTGCGTGTCCGGCACTCCCATGTCGGGGTCAGGCGTCAGAACGGAGGCCAGCAACGCCCGCGAGTAGGGGTGGCGCGCCGTTTCGAACAGGGTGGCGACGTCAGCTTCCTCCACGATGCGGCCGAGATACATCACGGCCACACGCGTCGCGAGATGCTCCACCACGGCGAGGTTGTGGCTGATGAACAGGTAGGTCAGGCCGAACTCGGCTCGCAGGTCGGCCAGCAGGTTCAGGATCTGCGACTGAACCGAGACATCCAGCGCCGAGGTCGGCTCGTCGCAGATGACGATCTCGGGCTTCATGATGAGGGCCCGCGCGATGGCGACACGCTGCCGCTGGCCGCCGGACATCTGGCTGGGATAGCTGCGGGCAACGCGCGCGGGAAGACCGACGATGTCCAGCATCTTGTGCAGCTCCCGGTCACGGCTGGCGCTGTCGCCGATGCCGTGGACGCGGAGAGGCAGAGTGATGATGTCCTCAATGCTCTTGCGCGGGTTCAGCGAGGAGTAGGGATCCTGGAAGATCGGCTGGATGCGGCGCGACAGCGCGATCCGGTCCTGTCCCGCCAACGCCTGGCCGTCGACCAGAACCTGCCCCTCGCTTGGGGCCTCCAGTCCCAGCAGGATCTTGGCAAGGGTGGATTTGCCGCAACCGGACTCCCCCACCAGCCCAAGCACCTCCCCGCGCTGCAGGTTGAGCGAGACATCGTTCAACGCGCGCAAAGGCTTTGGCTTGCCGAACAACCCCTGCTTGATGGTGTAGGTCTTGGAGACGTTCTTCAGCTCCAGAACAGGCTTGTTCGTCATGCCGTCACCTCTTCGTGGCGATGTCCGTCAGGATGGACGCAGCGGAATTCGTGTCCGTCCGGCAGCCGGCGCAGCGGGGCTGCAGTGTCGCAGATCGCAACACGCTGATCACACCGTCCGCGGAATGGACAGCCTGTGACCTCACCCACCAGCGATGGGACAATACCTGGAATGGTCCCAAGCCGCGCGCCACGTTCGTTGCGTCCGGGAACGGGAATGCAATTGATCAGCCCACGCGTATAAGGATGTGCAGGGTTGCGGAAGATGGCGCTGGCAGGGCCTGTCTCGACCAACTCGCCCGCATACATGACGGCAACCTTGTCGGCGACACGGGCCACCACGCCCAGATCATGGGTGATCAGGATGAGCGCCATGTTCATCTCGCGCTGCAGATCCACCAGCAGCCGCAGGATCTGCGCCTGAATGGTCACGTCCAGCGCCGTGGTGGGCTCGTCAGCGATGATCAGTTCGGGTTTGCACATCAAGGCCATTGCGATCATCACGCGCTGACGCAAGCCGCCCGACAGCTGGTGCGGATACTGCGACAGACGGCTTTCCGCGGCAGTGATGCCCACCTTTTCCAGCAACTCGACGGCCCGGGCACGGGCTTTGGTGCGGCTGACCTTCTTGTGCAGCAAAAGCGTCTCGGTCAGCTGGTCGCCGATCGTATAGGCTGGGTTCAGCGAGGTCATCGGTTCCTGGAAGATCATCGACATTCGGTCGCCCCGCAGCTGGCGCAACTGTCGCCTTGAGGCTTTCTGCAGATCCGTGCCGTCAAAGGTCATCCGGACTGCCGTGCGGCGGATTTTGGGTGCCAGCAACCCCATCAGAGCAAGCGAGGTGAGGGATTTGCCCGACCCGGACTCGCCCACAATACACAGCGTCTCTCCGCGGTTCAGGTCGAAGTCGATGCCGCGCACAGCGTGCAGCGTACCGCCAGAGGTCGGAATATCCAACGTCAAGCCACGAACCGACAAGAGGGGGGCGTCGTTCATTGGAGACCTCATCAATTGCGGTTCTCGGGAGCGGTGACATCGCGCAGCCCGTCGCCCATCAGGTTGATCGCCAGCACCAGAACGAACAGCACGGCACCCGGGATCAAGACCAGCCACGGCTCGAACAGCATCATGTTCTTGCCCTCGGACACCATCAATCCCCAGCTGGGCGTGGGTGGCTGCACGCCGACTCCCAGGAAGGACAGCGCAGCCTCCAGCAGGATCGCGTGCGCCATCTCCAGCGTGACGACCACGATCAGGTTGTTGACAATGTTGGGCATGATCTCGGACAGCAGGATGCGCGGCGTCGAGCAGCCGACCGCGCGCGCCGCCGCCACGAACTCACGGCCGCGGATCTGCAGGGTCGAGGCGCGCATGACCACGGCAAAGCGATCCCACAGCAGCAACCCAAGAACCCCGATCACCACGCTGAGCGAGCCACCCAAGATGGCCACGACTGCGAGGGCGACCAGCACCACCGGCATCGCCAGACGCACGTTGATCAGGAACGTCACGACAGCATCGACACGTCCGCCGAAATACCCGGCGGCAATGCCCAGGGCCGTGCCGATCGTACCTGATATGAGTGCGGCGACAGCACCGATCATCAGCGAGACCCGTGCACCATAGATCAGCCGCGACAGGTAGTCCCGGCCCAAGTGGTCCGTGCCGAGAGGATGCTCCCATGTGCCGCCCATGAACACAGGGCGGACCATGCGGTTGCTTAGGCTTTGCGCATATGGGTCATGGGGGGCCAGGACCGGGGCGAGAAGGGCGATGATCACCAGCAGGACCAGAAATACCGCTCCGATCATGAACCCCTGATGACCGAACATGCGCCGGCGCAACTGCTGGCCGGGGGTGGGGCCGGTGATCTCGAGGGCGTCGGGAAAGGCTGTCATTTCAGGCGCTCCGCATCCTGGGGTCCAGCCAAGCGTTCAGCACGTCGGCCAGAAAGGTGAAGACGATATAGAAGAGCGCAAAGACCAAGATCAGCGCCTGCACCGTGGGCAGATCGTTTCGCCCGATGGATTCCCATGCCAGATAGCCTGCGCCGTGGAGGGCAAAGACCGACTCCACCACGATCGAGCCGCCTAGCATGAAGCCCATCTGCACTGCTGCCAGCGACACCACGGGGATGATCGCGTTGCGTAAGGCGTGCTTGAACAGCACACGTCCTTCGGAGGCACCCTTGGCGCGTGCTGTGCGGATATAGTCGGCCGACAGCACCTCGAGCATGCCGGCACGGGTCAGGCGCATGATGGCCGGCATGGCGTAATAGCCCAGCACAATCGTCGGCATGATAAAATGCTGCCAAGTGTCGGCGCCCGAGGCGGGCAGGATACGCAGTTGGATGGCGAAGATCACGATCAGGATCAGCCCGAACCAGAAGCTGGGCATGGCCTGCCCGGCCACCGACAGGAACAGCGCGATCCGGTCGATCAACGAGTTCGGGCGGATTGCGGCGATCACGCCCAAGGGCACAGCTATCAGCAGCGCAAAGACAATGCCGCAGACACCCAGAGTCATGGTGACCGACAGGCGTTCGGCGATCAGGTCCGCGACCGGCAACCGGAAGTAATAACTTACGCCGAAGTCAAACTGCAGCGCGTGCCACAGCCAGTCGCCGTACTGCACCATCATCGGCCGGTCAAAGCCGTAAAGAGCGCGAATGGCCGCCACGTCCTCGGCATTGGCGCTTTCGCCGGCGATGGCGATGGCCGGATCGCCTGACAGGAACAGCAGGCTGAAGCTGATGAAGGACACGGTCAAGGCGACAAGCAGGGCTAGCCCCAATCGTTTGAGGATAAAGCGAAGCATGAGTTGTCAGTTCCTTGCGGGCTGGGGGGATGGCCTCAAGGCCATCCCGCGGCAGGCTGGGAGAGATGGCAGCCCGTCAGTTCCAGGTCATGGTGTGGAAGCGCAGAACCTCGTCGGCGGTCGGCGTGTAGGAGACCTCGGCCGTGGACACGTAGTTCGTGTTGTAGGAGAACATCGGCGCCCAGTAGGCCTGATCGGCAATGCGCTGCAGGGCCGTGCGATAATGCTCCTTCCGAACCTCGGGGTCGGTCGAGCTGTCGGCGATGTCAAGTTCGGCCAGAACCGCGTCATCGCGTGCGTCGTCCAGTTCGCCATGCTTGAAGTACTGGCTGACCATGGCCGAGGCATCATTGACCGAGAAGGACCCCCAGGTCTGGAAAGACAGCGGCGTTTCCCCCTTCATGTTCAGGTCACGCAGCGCGGAATACTGCAGCATCTTGAAGTCGGTGCGGATCCCGACCGCGTTCAGGTAGCTGGTGATCGCCTCGGCCAGTTCACGGTCGCGATAAGCATAGAATTCGGTTGAAAATCCATCCGGATAGCCGGCCTGAGCCAACAGTTCCCGCGCCTTTTCCGGATCGTATTCGTATTCCTTCACATCCTGTGCACAGCCGAATTGGCTGGGGAAGCAGGCAGTATGGACTGGAATCGACTTGCCCTTCAGCAGTTCGCCCACCAACTCTTCGCGGTTGATCGCGTGGTTGACCGCCTGGCGCACTTCCAGCTTGGTGAACGGGTTGTTCGGGTCCGATCGGCCCGCGGCATCCATTGCCAAATAGCCGACGCGCATCGTGCTTTCGTTGGCGACTGTGAACTGCCCCATCTGCTCCAGCCGTTCGGCCTGATCCGAGGGCACCTGCCAGATCAGGTCGAGCTGCCCGCTGAACAGTTCGGCGATCTGTGTGTTCACGTCAGGAATGGTGCGGATATCCACGTTGCCGATCTGGGCTTGCCCCTTCGGACCGTCGAAGTAGTTCTCGTTCCGCTCCAGCACGAAACGCTTGCCGGGCTCGACGCTGACGACCTTGTAGGGGCCTGTGCCGATGGGCTTCAGGCCCATGCCTGTGGGACCAGCCTCGGCATAGTAGTCGGACGGATAGATGGAGACCGGCCCGGACAAGTATTCGAGCGCTGCAGGAAAGGGTTCTTTTGTGATGATGCGGACGGTATGTTCATCCACCTTCTCGGCGTGATCCATCCAGTTGACATTGCGCTGCGTCACGGCGCCGTTCGCCTCGTTCGCGACGAAGTCCACGGTGTAGACTACGTCATCGGCAGTAAAGGGGCTGCCATCATGGAAGGTCACTCCCTCACGCAGCTTCAGTTCCAGCGTCGTGTCGTCGATCCAGGTCCACTCGGTCGCAAGGTTGCCCGAATACTCTCCTGTTTGAGGATCCGCATAGATCAGCCCGTCCCAGATCGCGCGTTGCAAGACTACGCCCTCACGCGCCGAGTTGAAGTAGCTGTCGACGCTTTCAAGCTCCTTGGTGAAGGCAACGCGCAACGTGTCGTTGCTTTTGTCGGCATGAGCCATGCCTGCTGAAAAAAGGGCGAGCGCAGCTACGCTGCCGGTCAGGACGCGACGTTTCATTCTGGACCCCTATTGTTTTCTTTATCTGCTGTATCGCAATGCAATACTGTTTATTGCATTTAGATAAGCAGCCGAATCACGGATCCGTCAAGCGCGCTGTCACAACCGGAGGAAATGTTTTGCCTGATGCCGAGAAACGTGACTCGCTGTTTGTAGGTGCCTTGGCCAAAGGGCTCCGCGTGCTGCGCGCCTTCGATGAGACGCATCCCGAACTCAGTCTGGGGGCCTTGGCCCAACGCACGGGCATGGACAAGAGTACGGTACAAAGGCTGGCAAACACCCTGCATCAGGAGGGATGGCTGACCAAGGACCCGGTCACGCGGCGTCTTCGTCCCTCCCATGCATGGCTTGAACTGGCCTATGCCTATTACTGGTCAGACCCGCTGGTCGGAAATGCGATGCCAAAGCTGATCGAGCTGTCGCGGCACCTGGAAGAAACGGTGAACTTTGCGGAAATTTCCGGCGATCACACGATCTACGTCCTGCGGCTGCCCTGCCAACGGACCCATTTCGCAGCCTCCATCATTGGGAGGCGTCTCCCGGCTTTGTCCACTTCAGTCGGTCGCGCGATCCTGTCGACTTGGCCAGAGACAGACCGCGATGCCGCCATCGAGAACTGGCCACTCAAGGAGTTCACTCCACGCACGACCCTCGACCGTGCAAGCATCCGCAACAGCATCGAAGAGGCAGCTGCCCGTGGGTTTGCGATATCGCGCGATGAAATGATCTTGAACGAGCTTGCCGTCGCGGCACCGATCTGCGGTCCCGATGGACGAGCCATTGCGGCGGTGCAGTGTTCGGTCTCAGCCTATTCTTGGACCAATGACAGCCTGCTGAAGAAGATAGTTCCGCCCCTTTTGGACACAGCCAATGCGATCTCTCCATCGCTCAGGATGTGAGGCAGCGGATGCCTTACGAAAGGTGGGCACAACCTTTGTGTTGAACACGGAGGCACGTGAATGACTTAAGGCCTGCGCCCCGAGCCCTTTCTCAAGCTCGTGCCAAGGACCCGAACGCGAGTCCGCAGTCGAAGGTCAGGCTCTGCCGGGCAGGCCGGGGCAGGGGCGAGAGCGGGTTGATCAGGTTTTGCGTCAGCGGTCTGGATCTCCGGTCGTTGTTGCGGAAGATCGCCGTGTAGCGGCTCACGCGCTCGCCCACGTTGGCTGGTCCATGCTCCTTGCGGAAGATCATCAGGTCGGCTTCCTAGTGGCCGAAGACCTGCCGGTCCCTGACCGCCTGAGGGCGGTTCCAGATCATGCAGCGCTCGGGAAACACGAGGCTTCTCGGTTTGCGCGCATAGCGTGGCTTTCGCTTGCGCCCTTGCTCGGGAAGATAGCGGGCCAGCTCCTGCGCCTGGCCTTCGCGCGAGTAGACATAGCGGTAGATCGTCTCGTGGCAAACGCGAATGCGGTGCTGCTCAAGCCGCATCCGGCCGGCGATCTGTTCGGGAGACCAACCCGCCTTGAGCGCACCCTCGACTGCTGCTTTCAACTCCGGGTTGGCGACCAGCTTTCGGTGAACCGCACGGCGGCGCTCATACTTGTCCTGAGCAGTCACCGCTTAGTAGCCGCTATACTGCGGAAGCTCGGCGTCCTTGTACGTGTTCCGCTTCAGCTCCCGATAGATTGTCGAGGGTGGGCGCGAAAGGCGGTCTGCAATTTCTGGCACCGGCATCTTGCCTTCACGCCATTTGGCAATCTTTCGACGTTCTTCGAAACTCAGGTGCTGGTAGTGGGAAGCCATTCGCCAACCTCGATGCAAATACCTGTATTACTTTGGCATTTGCACTTCGTTTGTAAATCCATCTCCTAACTATCATCAACGCGATAATGAAAACCGGAACGGCCTACCGAGACGCCATTGCCTGAAACACAGTTGCTACTCAGTTGGAGCCTTTGGCAGACCCGGCGCGGTTCAGAGCGCCTTCTGTAAGCGCGCCAGTGCATCGGGCACCGAAGAAGCCCATCAGCCTGCCGTCTGGATGAGCATCTTCTGCTGCGCCGGTCATTGCTTCCTCTGTCGCGCTGAGGCGCCCCTTCCAGGGAAGACAGCCTGCCGCGCCGAGCGGGACAAGCCGACAGGGTTTACCCCGACGATTCCATCTTGATTGTAACTGTCTTGACATGACCGTAATGGTGCAGCGCCTCAATGCCTTTCTCGCGGCCATAGCCGCTATGCTTGTGCCCGCCGAACGGCGTTTGGACCGACATGGTGTTCCAGACATTGACGAAGATCTGCCCGGCCTCGATGCGGTCGGCCACCCGCAGCGCCCGGCTGACGTCGCGCGTCCAGAGCGTGCCGATCAGCCCGTAATCGCTGTCATTCGCGATCAAGATCGCCTCTTGCTCGGTGTCGAAGGGGATCACCACGCCGACGGGGCCGAAGATCTCTTCGCGGGCGATGCGCATCTCGTTCGAGACATCGGCGTAAAGCGTCGGCTCGATGAAGTGGCCCTCGGGGCTGCCTGCCACGCTCGCCACCTTGCCGCCGGCGACCAGCCTTGCGCCATCCGCGCGCGCCACGTCGAAGAAGCCCTGCACGCGCTGGAACTGGGGCGCGGTGATGATCGGGCCGAGATTCTCGCCCGGCACCAGCGCCGCGATCGCGCTGCGGGCGGCCGTCAGGAAGTCCTCATAGACACCGCGCTGGACCAGGATGCGCGTGCCCGCCGAACAGACCTGGCCCGCGTTGAGCGTGAAACCCTTGATCGATTCGCGGGCCGCAAGGTCCAGATCGGCATCGTCGAAGACGATGTTGGCGGACTTGCCGCCCAGTTCCAGCGTCAGCGGAATGATGCGCTCGGCGGCGATGCGGCCGATGGCCTGGCCCACGCCGACCGAGCCGGTGAACGCGACCTTGCGCACGGCGGGATGGCGCACGATCGCCTCGCCCACCGCGGCGCCGGTGCCCAGAACAACGTTGATCACGCCGTCGGGCAGGCCCGCCTCGCGCGCCAACTCGGCCATGGCGATGGTGGTCTGCGAGGTGACCTCGGACGGCTTGGCCACGACCACGTTGCCCGCCGTCAGCGCCGGCGCGATGGCGCGCGCGGCCTGGTTCAGCGGCAGGTTCCACGGGGTGATGACCCCCACGACACCAAAGGGCTCGCGCCGGGTGAAGACGTGCTGATCAGGGGCCACGTCCAGCACATCGCCGGCCGGAAGATAGACAAGGCTGCCGTAGAATTCGAAATAGGCGGCGCTGCCCTCGATCTCGGCAAGGGCGGTCGCCAGGGGTTTGCCCGTATCCGCCTGCTCCAGCGCGGCCAGATGGTCGCGGTTGGTGCGCATGGCGGCGGCGATGGCCAGCATCACACGGCCCCGTTCCGCGGCCGGAAAGCGCCGCCATCCGTCGGCGGCGGCCTGCGCTGCGGCCACCGCGCGCTCGACATCGGCGGCGGTCCCGGCCGCGACCTGGCCCCCCACCTGCCCAGTGGATGGGTTCACCGCCGCAAGATAATCGCCGCCCTGCGGCGCGACGGACTGCCCGCCGATCCAGTGATCCAGTCGATACATGTCATGGCCTTTCATCAGCGCACCTTCAGGGTGATGCCGCCGTCCAGCACCAGCTCGATGCCAGTGACGAAGCGCGACTCATCCGAGGCCAGGAAGACCGAGGCATGGGCCACGTCCCATCCGTCGCCCATATGGCCCAAGGGCACCAGCGCATCGCGGGCCGCGACCATCGCCTCGGTCGAGCCATAGACGCCGGTCACGTTCCCCTTGTGGATCAGCGGCGTGTTCATCAGCCCCGGCAGGATCGCGTTGCAGCGGATGCCCTTGGGCGCATAGTTCAGCGCGATATCGCGGGTGAAGGCGTTCACCGCGCCCTTGGACGCCGAATAGCTGATGCAGCTGTAGCCGAGCGAATGGGTCGAGGCGATCGAGCTGATGTTGATGATCGAGCCCTTGCCCTGCGCCGTCATGACCGGCAGCACCTCGCGGCAGGTCAGATACAGGCTCTTGACGTTGATCGCCATCAGCCGGTCCCACTGCTCTTCGGTCAAGTCCTCGGGCCCGCCCGGATCGATGATGCCGACATTGTTGTGCAGCACGTCGATCCGGCCAAAGGCCTCCATGGCGCGGGCGACGGTGGCCTTGACCTGGTTGGCCTTTGCGACGTCGCAGACGTCGGTCGCGACCGTGCCGCCCTCGTCGCGGATGATCTGTGCGGTTTCCTCGACCGCGTCACGGCTGATGTCCGATGCGAACACCTTCGCGCCCTCGCGCGCGAATTGCACCGCCGCAGCCTTGCCGTTACCCCAGCCCGGCCCGATCGAGCCTGCTCCGGTCACGAAGACCACCTTGTCCTTCAAGCGTTCGCCCAT
>NZ_JBVMWB010000002.1:300000-399501 GCF_055635455.1 Paracoccus sp. KKT209 | reverse complement strand
CCATCGATACTCGCCCGACCGGTGCCTGAGGCGGTATTCGATCTCATAGGGTTCGCCCTCTGCAAGACTCTGCCGCCACCGGGCCCATGTCCTGTCCCGGTCGTCGGGATGGAACATCCCGGCCCAGGCCTCGCCATCGGTCGATCCTTCGGGCACGCCGGTGAATTCGTACCAGCGGTGGTTGTAATAGTCGTGGAACCCGTCGGGACGGGTCGACCAGATCATCGGATCGACCGAATCCGCGATGGCGTGAAACTTGGCTTCGCTCTCCAGCAACTGCGCCTTTCGGATCTGCAGCTCCTGCATCCGGTCCCGCGCCTCGTACTGCCGCGCCCGCGCCTTCAGGGCCGAGCGGACCGAGCGCACAAGTTCCTCGGCGTGCAGCGGCCGCGACAGCAGCACCGCGTTCAGCAGGGCATCCACCCGTGCCTTGGCCTGTTCCGAACGATGGCGTGCCGTGCCATTGGCCAGAACAATGAACGGGACGTCCGACCAGGGAGGCTGATCGGCCAAGGCCTCCTTCAGCATGTCGTCATCCGCCGCGACCAGGGCCTCCTCGGTGGCCAGGGCGGCTCCGATGGACTTCCTGACCAACTGGGCCAGCTCGCCAAGCGTCGTGGCGATCACGGATGCGATGCCGACCTTGGCCAGCAGACTGGCCGCAACCGCGGCATCGCGCCCCCGGGGCGCGAGGATGGCCACGGACGAACTGAGATCGCCCTCGGCGTCATGCCGTTCCGGAGGCTCCGCAAACCTCTCGGTCACGACGGCGCGGCCTCGTTCGGCTTGACAGGCAGCAGCTTGCCATCCGGGGCCAACAGAATGGGCGTGCCTGACAGGATGCCGGTAAAGCCGCGGATCGGGTCGCCGATGACGATCCCGGAGGCGTCGATCCTCAACTCGCGGATGGCACGTTCATGGTCCGAGGTCCGGGTCTTGATCACGGCGATGGACTTGTGGACCTCGCCATCGGCCTCGAAGAACCGCAGCATCATCACGGTATCGGCCAGATAGCTGATGTCCACGTCGGACCGCAGGTCGCCCGTCACCCCATGCTGCCCAAGGATCATCAGCGACACGACGCCCTGCTGCGACAGATAGCTCAGCAGCTCGTGCATCTGCAGCACCAGGAAGTTGTCGCTCGGCATCGCGTGAAGATAGGCGTTCAGGCTGTCGATCACCACCAGGCTGACGTCGTCCTCCTCGACCGCCGCGCGCACGGCACTGGCGAACTCGCCGGGGGACAGCTCGGCCGGGTCGATCTGGCGGATCTCCAGCAGCCCGCTGTCGATGAAGGGCTGCAGGTCCATGTTCAGCGCCCTGGACCGAATCATCAGCGTCGACAGCCGTTCGTCGAAAAGGAAATAGGCGGCCTTCTGTCCGCGGCGCAGTGCTGCCATCATGCAGCGGACCGCCGTCGTGGTCTTGCCCACGCCCGCCGGGCCCGCCAGCAGGGTGTTCGTGCCGGGAAACAGACCCTTGCCCAGCAGTGCATCCAGCCCCGCAAGGCCCGTGGTCACCGGTTCGGCGGAAAAGATGCGGTGGTGGTTGGCGGCGATCAGGCGCGGATAGACGCAGATCCCGCCGCGTTGGATGGTGATGTCGTGGTAGCCGCCGTGATACTTGAGGCCGCGCATCTTGATCACGCGCAGGCGCCGCCGTTCCGCGCCAAAATCGTTCGCCAGCTGCTCCAGCGAGATCACGCCATGGGCGATCGAATGTAACTGCAGGTCGCCGGGCTCGGCGGTGCGATCGTCCAGCATCAGCACGGTGCAGTTCCTGCGGGCAAAGAAATGCTTCAGCGCAAGGATCTGGCGGCGATAGCGCAGCGGGTTCTGCGCCAGAAGCCGCAGCTCCGAAAGGCTGTCCAGTACAACGCGCACCGGAGCGGTCTTTTCCACCAGTTCGAAGATGGCACGCACCGTCTCGCCCAACTCGACCTCGCTCGGGTGGAGGAGGGACTGCTCGTGGTCGCTGCCGAACTCGTCCTCGGCCACCATCTCGAAGACGTCGATGCCGTCCAGCGTGAAATCATGCGATGCCGCGACGGCCCTCAGCTCGTTCTCGGTTTCGGAGAGGGTGATGTAGAGCCCCTGCTCGCCAACGCGCCGCCCCTCGAGCAGAAAGCCGAGCGCCAGCGTCGTCTTTCCCGACCCGGGCGTCCCCTCGACCAGATAGAGCCGGGACGGGGTCAAGCCTCCGCGCAGGACGGCATCTAGTCCAGCCGTCCCGGTCAGGACCCGGGCGAGCGGATCTTCTCCGAAATTTCCGTGCATGATATCAGTATTCCAGTGTCGAGCTCAGCTGGGCATGCGCAAGCCCGGCCGCAAATTTCAAAAAAAATATCTTTTCAGCGCCGCCAGAGGATCATCCCAAGGACCGGTTCTATCGCACTGCCTGCGCTTCCTCTACATGATAAAAGCATTGTCCCGAGCAGCGTCGCGGCGCCTGGCCGGGCTCGGTCACCCGGTCTGCTGCCGTTCAATAGCGGCTGATGACCGGCTTGAACGGCGCGCACGCCCGCAGCCGCCTCACGGGTGCCCGGGGAAATGAGCCATGACTGCTACTTCGGCAGTTCGTATGTCGCCGTGATCGAGGCATACCATGCCGCAAGAGCCGCGATGTCTTCATTGCTGAGGTCACGTGCGATGATGGACATCTGCGGGTCCTCGCGCCGGCCCGCCCGAAACTCCTGCAGCTGCTTGGAGAGGTATTCCGGGCTTTGACCCCCGATGTTCGGGATCATGGGATTTGTGCCCACACCATCCAGTCCGTGACAGACCCGGCAGGTTTGCGCGGAGGAGGGCACCTCTTGGCCAGATCCTTCGCCATTGGTTGCGCCAATGGTCTCTGCCAGCGTTGGACTGCCGCTGAGGCAGAGAGCCACAAGCGCCACGGCACCATGAAATGAAGTCATCGGGGGCTGCTCCTCGGGGTGAGGCCGGGGTGGCTTGTGCCACCCCGGACCGGATCAGTTTGCTGGTGCCGCGGCAGCGTCATCGCTGGCGGCATCGGGTGTGGCAGGCGCGTCCGCCGTCGGTTCCGTCGGCGCATCGGCCGTCCCTGCTGCCTCGGCCGGGGCTGGCTTTGCCGCAGGGGTTCCGCCTTGGGATGCGCTTGATCCGCTGCCGGTATGGGCAATGCGCCAGATCGCGCCCGCGAAGTCGTCCGAAACCAGCATCGAGCCGTCGGGCAGGAACGCGATGTCCATGGGACGGCCGCGATACTCTCCGGTCTCCTCGTTCAGCCAGCCGTCGGCAAAGACCTCGGTGCCGGCGGCAGAGCCGTCCTCGTTCAGGCGGGTGAACATGACCCGCGCGCCCACGGGCTTGGTGCGGTTCCAGCTGCCATGCTGGGCCGAGAAGATGCCGCCGCGGTATTCCTCGGGGAAGGAATTTCCACGATAGAAGCTCATGCCCAGATCGGCGGCATGGGCCTGCATCTCGACCTGCGGTTCGGTAAAGGTGACGCCTTCGGGACGCGGCACGTCCTTGTATTCGGGAATCTCGACATTGGCATTCGTCCAGGGAAAGCCGAAATGCTGGCCAGCCTCGGTCTGCCGGTTCAACTCGCCCGGCGGGATGTCGTCGCCCATGCCGTCCACCTGGTTGTCGGTGAACCACAGATCGCCATTGGCGGGGTTGAAGTCATGTCCGACCGAATTGCGGACCCCGCGCGTGAAGACCTCGCGTTCGCTGCCGTCCGTGTTCATGCGGATGATGCCGCCGATGCCGATCTGATCGTACATCTCCAGCTTGTCCACGGGCTGGACGTTGTAGGGCTGGCCAAGGGAGATATACAGCTTGCCGTCCGGCCCGATGCGGCAGACCCGCGCCGTGTGGTTGAAGCTTTCCTCCTCCGGGGGGACCAGTTCGCCCTGTGGCACGACGACGGAAACCGGCTGGTCGGGCCCCTCGAAGAAGAACTCGGCCGCCGGCACGCTCAGCACGCGGTTGCGTTCTGCAATGTAGAGGAAGCCGTCGGGCGAAAAGCACGGGCCGTTCGGGATGTCGAAGGTCAGCGAAGGCGCGAAATCCTTGACCTCGTCGGCGACGCGGTTGCGGTCTCGGTCGACCACCGACCAGACCTTGTCCTTGCGTGTGCCGACGAAGACGACGGTCCCCTGCGGCGCGACGGCCATGGAACGCGCATCGGGCACCACGGCATAGAGGCTGACCTCGAACCCGTCCGGAACATTGATTTGGGGCAGGATGGCCCTGAGCGATTCGGCGTTCGGGCCGGTCTGATCGATCTTGGTGAAGGTCGCATCGGTGCGCTGCATGCCCTGCAGCGTTTCCAGGTTATCCTGGGCAAGGGCCGGCGCCGCAAGCGACGTGGTCAGAAGCAGTCCGCAAAGTTTGGCGCATTTCATTCTGTGTCCTCCCTGATGAAGTCCTGCGTATCAGGCGGGTTCGGCAGCGCCTCCTCCCAGGGCGCAGGCGACCTTGTGGCCGCAACCGATCCGGCCGCACCGCAGCCGGCCGAACCTGTTCGACCCTTGCGGATTGTCCTGAGCCTGTGGGGGAATGATCCTTCATTGTTGCGCAAATTCAATTCATTTCTTGTGGTGCCCTTGGCGCCGTTGAAACAGATTGACGCGACGGCGGGAGATTTGCCGCTTCTGACGGGCAAAGAAACGCGTTCTGGAAGTTCCATCCTGTTGTTGTGGCTTCCCATTCTGAAAGAGGACGCCTGAACCGACCCCGGTGGCCGTTCCACGGTGCGGGGGTGATCAGGGCTTGCGGCGATTGCCCTCCCTCTCATCCGAAAGTCAGTGGCAAGGTTCTAGGACTTGTCAGACCGCATCGTCGCCCCCCAGTATGGCAGTTGCGGCACAAGGGTCGGGAGGAAGGCCTGGGGCTGCTCACCGGGAGGAAAGAATGACCAAAGACATCGAAGAGGCCAAGGCGGTCTCACGACGCTCGTTCCTGCGGCGCAGCGGAACGATCGCAGGCGGCGCGGCGGCAAGCACCCTGCTTGCGGCGCCAGCGGTTCTGGCTCAATCGCCGTTGGTGCTGAAGATGCAGACCAGCTGGCCCGCATCCGACATCTGGCAGACCATGGCCCAGCAATATGTCGAACGTGTGGAGGCCATGTCCGGCGAACGCATCAAGATCGACCTGTTGCCGGCCGGCGCGGTGGTCGGGGCGTTCCAGGTCATGGACGGCGTCAGCGACGGCCTGATCGACATTGCCCATTCGGTGTCCGCCTACTGGTATGGAAAGAACAAGGCCGCGTCGCTGTTTGGCACGGGTCCGGTCTTTGGCGGCGATCCAACCAACATGCTCAGCTGGTTCTACCAGGGCGGCGGGCGCGAACTCTATCGCGAGCTGACGCAGGACAACATGGGGCTGGACGTGGTCGGCCTGCTGGCCTTCCCGATGCCGGCGCAGCCCTTCGGCTGGTTCAAGAACCCCATCAACGGGGTCGAGGACATCAGCGGCATGAAATATCGCACCGTCGGCCTTGCCGCGGATCTGCTGCAGTCGATGGGCATGTCCGTGGCACAGCTGCCGGGCGGAGAGATCGTCCCGGCGATGGAGCGCGGGGTGATCGACGCCTTCGAGTTCAACAACCCGTCCTCCGACCTTCGCTTTGGCGCGGCCGACGTGGCCAAGAACTATTACCTGGGATCCTATCACCAGGCGTCCGAGGCCTTCGAGTTCCTGTTCAGCCGCAGCATGATGGAGGATCTGGAACCCGACCTGCGCGCCATCCTGGAACACGGGGTCGAGGCCGTGTCCACCTACAATACCGCCTTTGCCCTGGACAACTACTCGGCCGACCTGATCAAGCTGCGGGACGAAGGCGGGGTCACGATCCACAGGACCCCCGAAAGCATCCTCTCCGCGCAGCTGGACGCCTGGTCCGAGATGATCGGAACGCTGGAAAGCGATCCCTTCATCAAGAAGGTGCTGGACAGCCAGCGGGAATGGGTCAAGCGCACGACCTATTACGAGCTCATGAACAAGCCGAACTACACCCTAGCCTACGAGCACTTCTTCCCCGGCGAACTGAAGCTGTAACCACCTTCCGCCCGCCCCTGCCGTGTCGCAGGGGTGGGTCCGATCGGAGAATGCGATGCTGTCGTTCATCCGCTTTGCCGACAGCCTGTCGGGCTGGTTCGGCAAGACCTTCGGCTGGCTGATCATGCTGATGACCTTCGGGGTCAGCTACGAGGTGTTCGTGCGCTATGTGCTGAACAGCCCAACGTCATGGTCCCTCGACGTGTCCTTCATCATGTACGGCACGCTGTTCATGATGGGCGGCGCCTACACGCTGTCGCGCGGCGGCCATGTCCGCGGCGACTTTATCTATCGGCTGTGGCCGGTGCGGGTGCAGGGGGCGGTCGACTTCGTGCTCTATCTTATCTTCTTCTTTCCCGGCATCACCGCGCTGATCCTGTCGGGGTGGAAATATGCCGGACGGTCCTGGCAGTACGGCGAGGTCAGCGTGAACAGCCCGACCGGCATCCCGATCTACCAGTTCAAGTCGGTCCTGGTCGCCGCCGGCATCCTTCTGTTCATCCAGGGCATCGCGCAGCTGCTGCGCAGCGTCATCGCCATGCGCGACGGGGTCTGGATCGCCGCGGATGAGGATGTCGAGGAAACCGAGGAGCTGTTGCTGCGCGAGCAGGCCAAGAAAGAGGGCATCCATGTCGACTGAGCGGCGCAGGATCAAGAATTCATCAGCCCAGGTTGCGGAGATCAGGACGTGACGGACCCTCAGGTCGCCCTCATGATGCTGGGCATCTTCATCCTTCTGGTATTTCTAGGGTTTCCCATCGCATTCACCCTGATGGCCCTCGGGATCGGCTTTGGCTACTACGCCTATTTTGACGCAGGTCGCATGTGGCGCGGGCTGGACCGCCTGCCCGAGGATGCCAGCTGGCTGACACAGCAGATGTCATGGTTCGAGGGGTTCTATAACAACCGCATCTTCGACCTCTTCATCAACCAGACCTATACCGTCATGTCGAACGAGGTCCTGACCGCGGTGCCGCTGTTCCTGTTCATGGGCTACGTGGTCGAGCGTGCGAACATCGTCGACCGCCTGTTCTCGACATTGGCGATCGCGTCGCGGCGGATGCCGGGGTCGATGGGGGTCGCGGCGCTGATCACCTGCGCGCTGTTTGCCACCGCCACTGGCATCGTCGGCGCGGTGGTGACGCTGATGGGGCTTCTGGCCCTTCCCGCAATGCTCAAGGCGCGCTACGACCCGCGCTTTGCCGCGGGCATCATCTGCGCGGGCGGCACCCTGGGCATCCTGATCCCGCCCTCCATCATGCTGATCGTCTATGCGGCGGCGTCGGGCGTGTCGATCGTGCGGCTCTATGCCGGGGCCATGCTGCCGGGCCTGGTGCTGGTCGGCCTCTACCTGACCTATATCGTCGGGCGCTCGATCCTGCAGCCCTCGGTCGCACCGCGCCTGACCGAGGACGAGGTGCCGTCGGTGCCCGCCGGCAAGCTGGCATGGATGCTGATCACGTCGTTCCTGCCACTGGCCCTGCTGATCCTTTCCGTCCTGGGCTCCATCCTCTTCGGCCTGGCCACGCCCACCGAGGCGGCCGCGATCGGTGCGCTCGGCGGCATGGTTCTGGCAGTCATCTATCGCGCCATGAGCTTTCAGCGGCTGCGGGAATCCGTCTATCTGACGGTTCGAACGACGGCGATGGTCTGCTGGCTGTTCGTCGGGTCCTATACCTTCTCCTCCGTCTTCTCCTATCTGGGCGGCGAGCATCTGATCTCCGAATTCGTCACCGGGCTTGACCTGACCCCGCTGCAGTTCCTGCTGCTGGCGCAACTGATCATCTTCCTCTTGGGCTGGCCGCTGGAATGGTCCGAGATCATCATCATCTTCGTGCCGATCTTCCTGCCGCTGCTGCCGATGTTCGGCATCGACCCGCTGTTCTTCGGCATCCTCGTGGCGCTGAACCTTCAGACGTCCTTCCTGACACCGCCCATGGCCATGTCCGCCTATTACCTCAAGGGCATCGCGCCACCCGAGGTGAAGCTGACGCATATCTTTGCGGGCGTCATGCCCTTCCTGCTCATGGTGTTCATCGCGATGGCGATCATGTACATCTACCCCGACATCGTCTTCATGCTGCCGAACATGATTTATGGCTCTTGATCCCGCATCCCTGGGCGCGGTCGCCCTTCGAGACCTGATCACCTCGGGCGCCCTTTCGGCCGAGGCGGCAACCGCCGCCTGTCTGAAGCGCATCGCCGAAACCGAACCGACGCTGCAGGCCTGGGCCTATGTCGATGGCAACCATGCCATGGCGCAGGCCAAGGCGCTCGACGCGCGGCGGAAAGCCGGGGGCGCCGTCGGGATGCTGCACGGCGTGCCGGTGGGGATCAAGGACGTCATCGACACCGCCCGCATGCCGACCGAATATGGCTGCCCCATCACGCGGGGTCGCGTCCCCTCCAAGGATGCGCATCTGGTGTCGCGCCTGCGGGCCGAGGGCGCGGTCATCATCGGAAAGACGGTGACGACCGAACTGGCCTTTCTCGAACCCTCGCGCAGCCGGAACCCGCATGATCCGACGCGCAGTCCGGGCGGGTCGTCCTCCGGTTCGGCCGTGGCGGTTGCATCGGGTCAGGTGCCGCTTGCGGTGGGCACCCAGACCGGAGGCTCGGTGATCCGGCCGGCCTCCTATTGCGGCGTTGTCGGCTTCAAGCCCAGCTATGGCCTGATCGGGCGCAGCGGCATCCTGCCACAATCGCCGTTCCTGGACACGGTCGGCGCCTTTGCCCGCTCGGTCGAGGATGCAGCCCTGCTGGCCGAGGCGATGGCGGGCCACGATCCCCACGACACCGCCACCGACATCGCGCCCAGGCCGCGCCTGTCCGATGCAGCCGTCCAGCCGCCGCCGCTGCCGCCGCTGCTGGCGGTGCTCACGCTGCCCGGCGTCGAGCGCGTGATGGAGGAGGCTCTTGCCGAAGTGATGGCCGAACTGGGCGATCGCGCCCATCGTGTGGATGTCCTGCCGGGGCTTGCCGAGGCGGATGCCATCCGGCGCCGCATCAACCTGGCCGAAATGTCCAAGTGCTATTACGCGCTGGAGCGGCAGGGCAGGGACCAGCTGTCGCAGCAGTTGCGCGATGCCCTGGACGAAGGCAAATCCGTCTTGGCCCGCGACTACCTGTCGGCCCTCGACTGGCGGCAGGTGCTGAATGCGGGGATCGACGAGTTGCTGACCCGCTGCGATGCGATCCTCTGTCCCGCCGCCACCGGACCCGCGCCGGAGCTGTCGGAAGGCAGCACCGGCTCTCCGGCGATGAACGGCCCTTGGACGCTCTGCGGCGTGCCGGCGATCACCCTGCCGCTTCTGGCGGATGATGGCGGGCGGCCCATGGGCGTGCAGTTGATCGGGCGCCGGGGCGAGGATGCGCGGCTGATCCGGACGGCCGCATGGCTCATGCGGCGACAAGCACATGAAAAAGGGGTGGCGCGATGAGAGACAAGCTGATGGCGATCCTGTCCTACATTGTCCTGCTGGGATTCCTGGGGATCCTGGTCTGGCATGTTCCGCGCCTGGATCTTGGCGGGGTCGTGCTGTTCACGCTGATCCTAGCCGGTGTTGATACCGCACACGCCCTGCGTGGCAACAAAGACGGTTGAAGATCAAGAACCGCGTCCCTGCAGATCTTGCTGTTGATGCGGGATCTCACGTTTCGCGCTGATCGCGTGGGCAGAGTGCAGTTCGGACGTTGCATGACGGCATGAGGCGGTTCCTAAGGTGCGGTTGAGCATTAGCCGCATCCGTTCGGCTGCACGAAAGGAGGCGGTTCACCTGCATGCCCGAAACACGATCCGGAGCCGTGGTTTCAACTGAGCATCGGGTCAATGGGCAAGAATTAGGGAGCTGTGCCTTGCCCGGTCGAGGAGGGAGGTCGGGAACTTGTCCCGGTCTCTGCGGATTTCATCTCCATGACGATCACCAGCCTCCTTTTTGCCGGCCTTTTCGCCCTGGTTCATCTGGGGATCGGTCGGATGAGGTTTCTTGATCAGGCCCCGCGCAGCCGCTGGCTGTCGGCCGCAGGCGGTGTGGCTGTGGCCTATGTTTTCCTTCACGTTCTTCCCGAGCTTGCGGCGCATCAGCAGACCTTCGCTGAGGAGTTGGGCACAAGCGAGGCCACGGCAGAAGGTCTGGTCTATTCGCTTGCGCTGACGGGCCTCGTCGTCTTCTACGGCCTGGAGCGCGCCATCCGCGTGTCGCGCAAGCGCACCGCCGAGCGAAATAAAGGCCACCTGCCCGATGCGGGGACCTTCTGGTTCCATATCGGCTCCTTTTCCGTCTACAACGTGATCATCGGTTATCTGCTGCTGCACCGGGAGGAGACCGGGGGCTGGTCTCTTCTGGCTTATGGCGTGGCGATGGCGCTCCACTTCGTCACCAACGATTTCGGCCTGCGTCAGGATCATCAGGAGCGCTACGATCGCATTGCCCGCTGGATCCTCGCTGGCGCGGTCCTTGGGGGCTGGCTGCTCGGCCGTCTCGCCGATCTGCCGGAAATCTGGATCGCGCTGCTCTTCGGCTTCATCGCCGGCGGTGTGGTCCTGAACGTCCTCAAGGAGGAACTGCCGGAAGACAGGGAAAGCCGGCTCTGGCCCTTCGTCGGCGCGGCCGCGGCCTATGCGCTCTTGCTTTTGGCCATCTAGGCCCGTTTGACAATGCCGATGTCACGGCCAACGATCTTCCTAATACGTTCGAACCGTGACGACTTCACAAAGTCAGGACCATTATCTGCCAGAGGCCGCAGCCATAACCGCACTGGAGCAAATCGGTGCATCGGGACCTGCGCAGGTCGCCGTGCGTTAATTCCGGCAAGATCCAGATGATCGGTCCAGCCAGAGGCCGAACACGACATGGAGGAGAAAGTGATGACCACCAAGCCCGTCCTGGTCTTCGATGTGAACGAAACATTGCTGGACCTGGAACACCTGCATCCCGTATTCGCGGATCTCTTTGGAGATGAGCGGGTGATGCGCGAATGGTTCGCCCAGCTGATCCTCTATTCTCAGACCCTGACCCTGGCCGGGGTCCCAAGCAATTTTGCGGATATTGCCCGCGCGGTGCTGCGGATGGTGGGGACGATCCGGGGTAGGGACCTGGGCGAGGATGACCTGGATCGGCTGAGCGCGGCCATCGTCCGGCTACCGCCCCACGCAGATGCAGCCCAGGCCCTGACCCAACTGCGGGACCAGGGCTTCCGGATGGTCACCCTGACAAATTCGCCGCCGTCCGACGGTCCCTCGGCACTGGAACGGTCGGGCCTGGCCAGCTTCTTTGAAAGGAGCTTCAGCGTGCAGCCCACCGGCTGCTTCAAGCCCGCGCCGCAGACCTATCAACTGGTGTCGCACGCGCTGCAGGTGCCGATCGCCGACCTTTGCCTGGTGGCTTGCCATGTCTGGGACACGATCGGCATGCAGGCCTTGGGCGGAAAGGGCGCCCTTGTGACGCATGGCGTCAACGCCCCCCTGTTAAAGGTCGCGCCGATGCCCGATCTGGTCGCCGGCACCCTGACCAAACTGGCATCGCAGATCTCGGACCGCTGGCCCTGATACCTTGAAGGGACGCGCCGTTAGCCCTTAATTGCGTTCGAGCGTGGCGGTGCGGCATCTGCATCCCGATCTAGCCCCGACACGCACAGCCGCGCCGTTGCTGGATGCACCTGCCGCTCCGCATCCGGCTGGTGACCGGAGGTGTCCCGACGCCCGCGACAGAAGCGTGGGAGCGCGGTTGGCACCACTGGGACGGATCATCACTTTGCCTGATCCGCTGGCCGCACGCTTGAACGGGCCAGCAGGCGTGCCCCTGGGCATTCGCGAACACGAGTGTCAGTAGGCCCCTGTATCTACGCTGGTGGGTTGCTGCATGATGCCTGCCTCAGGCGCGACTGCCTTGACCTTCGACAGGTCCGCCCTCAGCATGAACCTGATGCCGCCGGGCAGGTAGTCGATCTGAACGCCCTCCCCCAGGTCACCCGCAAGCGCCATGATCAAGCGCGTCCCATAGCCCTGACGCGCCGGAGGGGTCACGGCAAGACCCTGATCCTCATGCCAAGTCAGTTCCAGGACATCCCCCAGCTCCCGCCACAAGATATGTATGCGGCCCTGCTCATTTGCCAGGGCGCCATATTTCATCGCATTCGTGTTCAGCTCGTGCAGGATCATGGTCAGGGCCATTGTCGCCTGCGAACCGATCGCGATGTCCGGGCCCCCGGCGTGGATCCGGTCGCCATAGGGACCCTCAATATCCACGGAGGCGCTCACAAGCTCGGACAGGGGCACATCGACATGGTTGGTTCGGGTCAAGCGATCATGCGCCCGGCCCAGGGCCGCGATCTGTGCATGGATGATGGTAGCGACATCTTCCTTGCTGTCGGCGCGGCGCACTGACTGGTTCACGACGGCCTGCACGATGGCCAGCATGTTCTTCATGCGATGCTTGAGTTCGCCCATCAGCAACTCGGCGCGGGCCTCCGCCTCGAGTTGGGCAGTGGTTTCGACAACAGTGAGGAAAATCCCCCGAACGACACCTGCGTCATCCCAGATCGGGCTGTGGCTGTGCGTGAAGAAGGCTTCGCGCGAAGTCCCGTCCCGGTCGGGCGTATAGCGGGCATTCTCCGTATAGTAGCTCTCGCCCGCCAGAACCGCCTGGAAGAACGGTTCCAGCTGGTTCCACATTTCCGACCACCAGTCATGGGCCGGTTGCCCCAAATGGCCGGGGTGCTTGCGTCCAAGTCGGGCCGCATAAGTGTCGTTGTAAAAGGTATAGTGCCTGGGCCCCCAATGCACCATGGCCGCGAATTTGGACGTCAGGCAGATCCGCACGGCGGTCTTCAACTCGGCGGGCCACAGCGTCGGCTCGCCCAAGGGGTGATCCGACCAATCCATTGCGTTCAGGATCGTGGCGCATTCGCCGCCGGTGGCAGGAAAGGGGCGCATGGGAGAAAATAGGTCGCTCATGCAGCAAACCTAGAAGCAGCCGCACATCGGCACAATGCGAGACTTGTGTCTTTCGAGAGCCTGACCGCGGCTCGATTGGCCGCATGACAGGGAAAACAGCCGATGCGGTCCGACTATTGCCACCTGAGCAGGGCGGCACGTCGGTCCAGTCGTCGTAAGGGAATGCTACCCAAGTGACCGCCGGATGGCGGGTCCTGTATCACTTGACCTGTCGCCTGGATTTGCGAGGGACGCGGGCGGTGCCGCCATTACCGGCGGCGCTTTCGAAGCCGTTTAAGGTCAGGAGCCATTGATCTGCTTGAGGCTGTCCGGCCTGCGTGGCTCAACCTCCCGAACTTGCGCGGGTGATGATGAGCAACCTATTCTGGCCGATCGAGGTGCAGATGGAGCGCTGAAGCCGCTCTTCCCTGAGAGCCATGGCAAGCCGCGGGTAGAAGATCGGCATGTGCTGTGCAGGATGATATTGATCAATGCCATGGCTTGCCGTTGTGCGATGCGCCTTGGGAGTAGCTCCTGTCGGAGCATGGTTTCGCACTTACTGCTGCTGCCCCGCCGGCGGTGCTCTACAGTCCCTCAGCACGGTACTGGGCCTCCCATGCTGCCCACTCCTCAGGCGTGTCCAGGTCCAGAGTCGCATGGCGCGGCGGGAGCGGCACCAGAACGACCCTGTGCCGGTAGGCTGCAACGACCTCGCGTGCGCCGACATCGCCTGTCAGCGACAACAGTGCCGGGACAAGATCGGCAGGAAACAGAACCGGGTTACCGGGTAGGCCGTCGCTCTCTGCGCGCAACAGCGCCTTGGGTATGCGACGATGCTCTTGGCAGATCCGCGTCAGGTCCGCCGCGGTCAGTTCCGGCATGTCCGCCTGGATCACCATTAGCGCCCGGCCTGCCGCCAGCGCCGCGCCCGCACGCAGGGAGGCAGCAATGCCTTCGTCGCGATCCGGAACGTCCAGTTGCGTCACGTTCAGTCCAGCCAGCGCCGCCCTGCGGTCGCTGCCCGTCACTGGCAGCGCGGCGATCACGGGACAGCCTGTCGCGACCGCCGCCAACGCAATTCGCCGCAACTGTGGGATGCCGGAAATGTGCCGCAGCAGCTTGTCCTCTCCGCGCATCCGGGACGACCGACCTGCTGCCAGCAGCAGGATGCCCGGCTGCAGATCCGTCTCGGTGCGTTCTGCGAACATCCGGTTCTCCGCTAGCGGTTGTCTGGTTCGGCCGTGGAGGGCTTTATCCGATATTAGCAGGGGAAAGGTTGCCCCGCGAGGCTCAGTGGGCTCGCGACAGACCGTGTTGGCCACCTCAGGTCTGCGCTGCTGAGGTAACGGCGCCACAACCTTCCGTGGGAAGGGCTGGCGATGCTGGTCTGCCGAGTCATTCTGGTGGCGGTGCCGCAGGTATCGCTGTGGTTGCCCAGGATGATGTGACCTGGCCGCTTCGGCGGCAATCCATCCATGTGCAAGTCTGCAGGATGACCACTGCGGCCGGCGACCCGCAGATTAGGGTCTGGTCCTGCAGGTCCGGCAGGAGTTTGGCTGTTCCGACGGGAATGGGGCAACCGGCGCCGCAGCGCCGGCTTGCAACATGGTCTTGCCGGCGAAAGGGCGAAGTTGGTCGTCGCCGCTTTGATGACAGGCGTAACGCCCGGTGGCGCAATGTCTCCCTCGGTAACGGGTTGCCGCGCCAGCTTATGTTGCGCTTCACCGAAAACTCGGTTCTGACCGGGCGTCTTCATGCGACAAGGGTGGTAAACAGGCTGTCGTCGTGGGCGAGGCTCTGGCTAACACCAAGGCGCCGGCGCATCGGCTGAACAGAGGTGCAGCCGCTCGAGCGCAGGCCCAACTTCGGAGGGTGATGCGCCGACTGCGGCCACGGCGCCTTCCTCCGGCGGCGTGGCAGGCGAGATCAGTCCCTTCGGTCTAGACCGCCGCCGCGATCCGGGCGGCCAAGCGGTGCAGCATGTCCCGATGCCCTGTCCGCCCCGACGGCAGGTCCGGGTCCGAGGTCATGGCGATCGCCATGGCGGGCTGTCGCCCGGCGGGCGGAAAGACATAGATCATCTGGCCGCCATAGCCCCAGCCATAGCGCACGTCGCGCTCCGCCATCTGCCCTAGGAACCAGCCATAGCCATAGCCCTGGCCGCTGAAGATGCTGGTGGTGCGGCGCTGCCAGCTTTCGCGGATCCAGTCCCGCGGCACGACCTGGTGTCTGCCAGCCCGGCCGCCCTGGGCATACAACGTGCCGAAGGCCAGCAGGGACCGGGTGCTCATCGCCATCTGGTTTCCGCCCAGATAGACGCCTTGCGGATCGCGGTCCCATCCGGTGATGCGGAATCCCGGCACCAGCCCCAGCCAGTCGCGCGCCACCTCCAGCAGGGGGCGGCCAGAGACGCGGGTCAGGATCGCCGCGACCAAGTGGCTCGAGGCTGTGGAATATTGCATCCGCGTGCCGGGGTCCTGGACAAAGGGTGCGGCCAGCGCGCTGCGCACCCAGTTCGGGCTGCTGACCCACCGGCCATAGTTCTGTCCGGACTGCCGTTCCAGCCCGGCCTGCATCGACAGCAGGTTGCCAAGCGTCACCTGGGCCAGGCGCGGGTCCGGGTTCGCGGGCAGGTCCGGTCGCAGCAGCGGGGCCACGTGCTGATCCGCCCCCTCCAGCAGGCCGCGATCGATGGCCATGCCGGTCAGCGCCGAGATAACGGATTTGGAGGCCGACTTGATGTTCGTGGGACTGTCGGGGTCAAAGCCGTTATAGCCTTGCGCGGCCAGTTCGGATCCGGCCGCACCGTCGGCGCGCCAGATGGCGATGGCGCGGAGGGGCGGCAGTTGCCCAGCTTCGGCCAGCAGCGGGGCAAGGCCGGCACGGGCAAGGCGGGGGGCCGCCAGCAGGGGCAGGGCGGCAGCGGTCAGGATGAGGGCGCGTCTTTTCATCCAGACGATATGGGGACAGCCCGCGCACCTGGGCAATCACGCTTGCGTGGGCGACGCGCCGCGCCACGGGGTTGGGGCGCCTGCGTCTATCGCAGGAAGAAGGCAACGGTCATCGCCGCCCCAACGACCGTGATGAACAGGCGCAGCAGGTCGAGGCGGGTGATCCGGCGGCTGACGGTCGCGCCGAGGTATCCGCCGATCGCCGCGCTGAGCGACAGCGCCACCGCATGTTCCCACGAGATCAGGCCGGCCAGGATAAAGGTGATCGACGAGATCATCGACAGCAGCGCCGACAGGACGTTCTTCAGCCCGTTCATGCCATGCAGGTTGACATAGCCGATCATCCCGAAGGCGGCCAGCAGCATGATCCCCAGGCCGCCGTTGAAATAGCCGCCATAGATCGCCACCGCCAGGATCGCCATTCCCGACAGGCCTGCGCCCGCCGGGCCGCCGCCGCGGTTGCGGATCGCGGCCAGGATCCGCGGGCCGAAGGCAAAGAGCGTGGTCGCCAGCAGCAAGAGCCAGGGGACGATCGCCAGGAACGCGTCCCCAGGCGTCACGATCAGCAGCAGGGCACCGATCAGGCTGCCGATGGAGGCGATCGCCACGATGGCGCGCAAGGACAGCGTCCCTTCGGCCTGCATGTCCCGGCGAAACCCCCATGCGCCCGTGAGATAGCCGGGCAGGGCGCTGAAGGTGGCCGTCGCATTCGCGCTGACAGGCGGCACGCCCAGCCAGATCAGCGCGGGCAGGCTGATGAAGGTCCCGCCTCCCGCCACGGCGTTCAGCATGCCCGAGGCCAGACCTGCCGCGACCAGTATGAGCAGTTCCATTCTCCACCTCCTGTCGGTCCTCCCATTGCACGAGAGCGGCGGCATCTGCAAACGGGACGGCCGGTCATGGCTGCGGAACGTGGCTCTGGTGCAACTTTGGCGCGAATTCGTCCTGCACGCCGGGGTTGCCCCAGATGCGCCGGGGCTGCGTCCTTGCAGAGCCACAGGGGCGTCTGTAACCTGAAAAAACGGGTGCCTTCGAAGGGTGTTGTGACCAGGACGTCCCATAGGGATGAAACAGCAGGAGCTCCATGCCGATCTCGACCCTCGTCACATCCATGAAGGACGAAGCGCCCTATATCATCGAATGGGTGGCCTATCACCGGGCGATCGGCTTTGACCGGCTGGTCGTCCTGGCGAACGACTGCACCGACGGCACCCACGAGATGCTGCTGCGCCTGCACGAGATGGGCGCGATCAGCTATTACGAGAACAAGGTTCCGGTCGGACAGAAGCCGCATTCCCGCGCACTCAAGATCGCCAACCTGACGCCCGAGGTCAAATCTGCGGACTTCGTCATGGTCCTGGATGCCGACGAATTCCTGGTCGTCAAGAAGCCGCCCCATACTCTGGACGTGCTTGTGGAAGCCATGCAGGACCGGTCCGCGGACATGATGGTGATCCCGTGGCGGATCTTCGGATCGTCGCACAACACGGAGTTCCAGGACCGGCCGGTGATCGAGCGGTTCACGCAGTCCATGGATGCCTCGGACCTGCCCAAGGTGGGGGTGAAGACCCTGTTCCGGACAGGGGACAAGCTGCGGCTGGCGATCCATTTCCCCAAGAACGTCATGAAGCGGGGAGAGCCGGTCGCCGCAACGGCCGGGCAGGTTTGGATCGATGCCGGCGGCCAGACCCTGGCGCGCGAGGGGCTGACCTGGAACGGAGGGCGCCAGACGATCCACCGCGACCTGGCGGAAGTGGCGCATTTCATGATCAAGAGCCTGGACGAATACCTGCTCAAGATCTTTCGCGGCGACGGGCTGATGAATTCGAACCGGCACGGGATCGACTATTGGCGGGGCGCGGACAAGAACCAGGTTTCCGATCTGGTGGTCGCCGACAATGTTCAGGGCTTTCGGCAGGAATACGAACGTCTGTTCGCGGACCCGGTCCTGTCAGGCCTGCACCAAGGCTCCGTGGCGGCACGGTTCGAGCGGCTTTCAAAGATCCTTGCCAAGCCGGATGTGCAGCAGCTGCGCGCCATCCTGGAGAAGAGCACGGCCGGGCAGATGGATGCGCAGGATGTCCAGCAGTCCCGGGACCTGGTGACGCAGATGTCGCCCGTGGTCCGGACCGACACGCTGATCGAGGGGGACATCCCACGTTCGACCCTGCTCAGCCTGACGGATGCGGGCCTTGCGGACGCGGCCGGGATCTTGTGGCGGATGTCCAAGCAGACGCGCAAGAACGGCGTGATGTTTTGGCCCGAACAGAAGTTCGGCCGCCGACCGATCACCAACCTGGTCGAGGGCCTGAAGCGCGCCCAGAAGAACGACCGCACGGCCTGCCTGGGTGTGCGCTGGTTCCACAACCAGCGCCGCGCCCTTCCGGAGGACAGCTGGCCCCTGGACGATGAGATCCTGGTTGTCCTGACACGCGACGACGCGAACCTGCTTGCCGGCTATCCGGCCCATGTCGCACAATCCAAGGCCAGGCATCTTCTGCGGCCGCAACGCGGCCTGCCTTCGCCTGGCGAGGTCCTGACCGGAGCCGAGACGGCGGCCGAGGTGGCCGCCCTGATCCGGGCGGGGTAGCTGGAGGACCCGCGGCTGCGCATCCGGCGCTATCTGCAGGATCATCCGCAGGCGGTCGTCCTCAATCTGGACCGGCCGGACGAGGTGGCGAGCGCCCTGCGCGACATCGAGGGGCGGGGTCCCTCCGGTCCCCTGGCGGCCGACCTGCTGCGAGGGGCATTGGCGCTTGATGTTCCGGATGATCGAAAGGCACGAAAGAAGGGGAAGCGGCAGAAGACGGAGCCCGCAGCGGAGAGCGCCGAGACGCCGCAGCAAAGCGGGCGAGGGGATGCGGGGGAACCGCTGGCCGACCGCGGAGCGCGATCCCTGCAGATCGGCATCCTGACGCTGCCCATGAACCGCAATTATGGCGGAAACCTTCAGGCCTTTGCGCTGATGCAGACCCTGCGCAACCTCGGCCATCGGCCGGTCCTGCTGAACAGGCGGCACGGCGCCAAGGAACCCTCCGCGGCGCCGGAGGCCGAAGCCCTGATCTATTCCGACAGGATCGGTCTGGGGAAAAACGTGCAGAACCGCCTGTTCGTGGAGCGGCACGTGACGCCGATCTCGCGCGAGTTTCCCTCCAGCGCCGCCTTGGCGGCGCAGGTTGACCGCTATGACTTGGACGCGGTCATCGTCGGCAGCGACCAGGTCTGGCGTCCGAAATACGCCCGGGGCATCCTGCCGGACTTCTTCCTGGAATTTCTGAACGGGAGCACCCGTCCCACGCGGCGCATCTCCTATGCGGCGTCCTTTGGCAGCGACCGGGATGAATACGGCCCCAAGGACAAGGCTCTTGCCGCATCCTTGCTGAAGGATTTCGACGCGGTCTCTGTTCGTGAGGACAGCGCGGTGACCCTGTGCCGCGACATGTTCGGGGTCGAGGCCGAACATGTTCTGGACCCGACCCTGCTGCTGTCCCAGGATGATTATGCCACTCTGCTGTGCGAGGAGCAGCGTCAGGCGCCGGGTGGTCATCTGCTGACCTATGTCCTGGACGCGACGCCCGACAAGCAGGAGGTCGTCTCGCGACTGGCCGCGGCGCTTGGCGTCGAGCCGCGCACGGCCAGCGGGCAGCCTTTCGCCTCGGCCGATCCGCTGAAGGCGAAGGGGGGCGACCAGACGGTCGAGGGGTGGCTGACCTCGTTCCGCAACGCGGCCTTCGTTGTCACCGATTCATTCCACGGGGTCGCCTTTTCGATCATCTTCAACAAGCCCTTCCTGGCCTATGGGAATGCCGAAAGAGGGCTGGCGCGGTTCCAGTCCCTACTTGGGGCGGTGGGGCTGCAGGACCGGATCGTCACTGGTGCCGAGGAGGTCGACCTGCAGAGGCTCCTGGCACCGGTCGACTGGCGTGGGGTCAACCGGCGCGTCAAGGCGCTGCGCATGCGATCCCTGCGGTTCTTGACAAAGGCCTTGGCCGGAGTGCATGACCGGCATGGCACGGTTGGTGCTGCCGAAGCCGGCTGCGAAGTCAAAAAGGCGCCGGCGCCGGCATCCGCCACGCTGGATCTGGTTGCCCGGAAGGCCGATCCTGGTGCAGACAGACATCCGCTGAACGTCCACTGCACCGGGTGCGGCCTTTGCGTGTCCGAGGCGCAGGGGGCACTGAAGATGGTCTGGACCATGGATGGGTTTATTGAGCCCCGTGCGGTTTCCGGTCCCGTTCCCGCGCATGCCGTTCGCGTCTGTCCCTTCAATCCGGCGCCTGAAAAGGCCGTGGAGGACGAGGATGCGCTGGCCGGACTGTTCCTGCGCGACACCGGCAAGTCTGACCCGCGCTTGGGCCGGTTCCTGGGCACCTATGTCGGTTACAGCACGGTTTTCCGGCCAACCTCGTCGTCGGGCGGCGTCGTCTCCTATGTCTTCGACCAGCTCCTGCGGCAGGGCCATGTCGACTGGCTCTTTGTCGTGCGCAAGGCGGGTGACGGGGAATATGCCTATCAGCTGTTCGGCAGGGACGATGAGATCGAGACCACGTCCAGGACCAGATATTTTCCCGTTTCGCTGGACCAGCTTTTTTCGGTCATCGAGGCAGTGGAGGGAAGAGTTGCCATATCTGGCGTGGCCTGCTTCATCAAGGCGATCAGGCTCAAGCAGCATTATCATCCGCAGCTTCGCGACAAGATCCCGTTTCTGTCCGGGATCATCTGCGGCGGCCTGAAAAGCCGGTTCTACACCGATTTTCTTGCCAAGAGCGCCGGGATTGACGGGGTGTACCGGGATCCGGAATACCGGATCAAATCCCCGGAGCGGCTGTCCAGTGACTATTCCTTTGCGGCCACGGGGATCGCCGACGGACAGGAGCATCGTGTCCGGATGCAGAGGCTGGGGGACATGTGGGGGACCGGGCTGTTCAAGTCCCGGGCCTGCGATTTCTGCACCGATGTCATGACGGAGCTGGCGGACATCTCGCTCGGCGATGCCTGGCTGCCGGAATACAAGCAGGACGGCATGGGAAACAGCGTCATCGTCACGCGCACGCCATTGGCCGACCAGATCATCCGTGAGGGCATCGCGAGCGGCGCGTTGGCGGCAAAGGAAGTGTCCGCCGACATCGCGGCCCGAACCCAGAGCGGCGGCTTCAACCACAAGCAGAAGGCGGTCAGGTTCCGCCTGCTGATGGAGGAGGAATACGGCAGCCGGGCCCTCCCCTTCGTACGGCCCAGGACCCTTGCCGACAGTTCGGTCGCCGAGATCTTCGTGCAGATCCTGCGCCAACGGACCCGCGCCAAAAGCCTGTCGGTGTGGCGCCAGACACGCAATCATAAGGCATTCTCCAGACGGATGCGTTCGACGTTGCGCCTGCTGTCCGCGGTCACGACGGCCCGCAAGCAGTCGGCCCTTGTGCAGGCAGCCGCAACGGAGGCGCTGCAGGCTTGGCCCCATCCACAACCGATCGACCCGCAAGTCGCAGCCATCGGGCCGTTGCTCCGGTGGATCGGAAGAAACCTGCACAATGGTCGGATCGATACGGTTCTTTTGCAAGCCTTTGCTCCGGGTTTTGCCGTGGCGGCCGATCACGGGGCAGGGGCCGGTAAGCTGTAGGGCCTTGCATGTCATCTGGACTCTGCCTGCGAGGGAGCGGCTGGCCTGCGTCATGAAACTGGACTGACGCTGCCTTGGGTAGTTCGAGACAAGAAAGCGCCAAGCAACGGAAGGTGCTGCTAAGCTGGCGTCAAAAACGTTCAAGGTTGAGCATGATTGCCACGATTTCGACGAGAGGATCGTCTTCGCAGGCAACGCGATAGCGGGCGGGGGACCGGGGCGTCGAAGGCATCCTCACCAGGTTCCCGGCGCAGGAGGGTTGTATGGCTGGTGTTCTGCTCCGACCAATTGCCCGGCTTGACGCAAGCGGGTCCGACCTTGGCCCGCGTCTCTGGAAGGTGGGTTGCAGAGCAGTGCGGGCGGGGTCCAGGTGAGGCCGCGTGGATTTTGATCTATTTCTTCTCGTTCGGTGACCGAGCGGCTGAGTGTAGAGGACTGGCGCCACATGTCGCTGCTCATGGCCGTGGGAACCGCGGCGGTTCCTCGAGGTTGTCACAGTTGAACATTGGAGGATGCGGAATGGACGATGAGCGGGTCTGGAACTTCGAAGAAAGCCTTTGGCAAGCATCCGAGGATCGCTATCACGAGCGGGTCGATTCGGAATGTGTCATGGCACTGAGCCACGCCCCGTTTCTCTTTCAGGGCGAAGCTGCCGTCGAAGCCGTTACCGGGACGCCGGATTGGGACAAGGTCGCGTTCTCGAACCAGCACGTCTCTCGTCCTCAGGAGGGGCTGATTGTTGTCGGTTATGAAGTGAAGGCGGAGAAGGGCGAGACGGTCTTTGAAGCCGCCTGTACTTCGGTCTATCGCCGGATCGAACATGAGGAATGGACCGTGGTTCAGCATGCCCAGGTGGCGAGGGGTCGCGGCATGGAGGGGCAGTAGCAGAGACGTGCCGCGGGGCTGCTGACGCAGCTGCTTTCGTACGAAATTGCGCCTGCACGACAGACTGTTGTGTAGGCAGCGTCATAGGCAGGTGCCAAGGCAGTACTGAAAGCCAACAGAACTCCCTCGACTTGGGACGATTGTTGGCGCGAGGCCGTCCTTGAGAAGCTTACGTTGCGTGACGGGAAGGACAATTTGGTCCTAGTGCTGGCAACCGCGCCGGCACGTGCCGCTAGTTTTCGCCACAGAGTTTTGTCGCCTGCCGGAGTAATGTAGAAGCGCCCCGAGCGGAATGCCAAGCTAGCTGCAGGCGGTTTCTGCCTCTATGGGCTGTACAGGTGGAACTCGAGGCGGTTGCTTGGATTGCGGAACCGCTGCATCGCCCGCCCTTCCCAAGGTTCACTGCAGGTGCCCCGCTCGTCGCTTATGACTTCACACGGCGTTTGCCTGGTTTACGCGCTTCGACAGCGCCTCTCGGCTTTCCACGCGCTCGGAGTAGCGGTCCACAAGGTGATCCTTGATGTCACGGGTCAGAAAAGTGAAGCGCACCAGTTCCTCCATCACGTCCACGATCCGGTCATAGTAGGGCGAGCGCTTCATGCGGCCCTCCGTGTCGAACTCGTCCCAGGCCTTGGCAACGGAAGACTGGTTCGGGATCGTCAGGAGCCGCATCCAGCGGCCGAGGATGCGCAGCTGGTTGACCGTGTTGAAGCTCTGGCTGCCGCCGCAGACCTGCATCACCGCCAGCGTCTTGCCCTGGGTGGGGCGTACGCCGCCCAGGGACAGCGGGATCCAGTCGACCTGCGTCTTCATCACGCCCGACATCGCGCCGTGGCGCTCGGGCGAGCACCAGACCATGCCTTCGCACCAGCCGACCAGGTCGCGCAGCTCGGCGACCTTGGGGTGGTCGGCCTCGGTCGCGTCGGCAAGAGGCAGCCCGCGCGGGTCGAAGATGCGCGGCTCGGCCCCCAGGGCCGTGAGGAGGCGCGCGGCCTCTTCTGTGGTGAAGCGCGAGAAGCTGCGCTCGCGCAGTGAGCCGTAGAGCAGCAGGATGCGCGGCGGGTGGGTGCTGCGCCTGGCAGGGAACAGGCGCTCAGGGTCGATGGCCTCGAAGCAAGCGGCCTTGATGTTCGGCAGGTCAGTCAATGATCTGGCCCTTCTCGTTGAGGATCATCTGCCCGTCCTCCTTGTAGAGGGGCCCGGGTGGCAGGCTGTCCAGCAGCGGCAGCACGGTTTCGGACGGGCGGCAAAGGCGCACGCCCTTCGGCGATACGACGATAGGGCGGTTGACCAGAACCGGATGGGCCAGCATCGCGTCCAGGATTTGGGCGTCCGTGACGCCGGCCTCCAGCAGCCCCAGCTCAGCGGCGGGTGATTTCGAGGTTCGTAGCGCCTGGCGCGGTGTCAGGTCTGCCGCCGCCAGCAAGGCCAGCAACTGCGGGCGCGTCCAGCCCTCGGACAGATAGTCGATCACCACAGGCTCGGCGCCCGAGGCGCGGATGATCTCCAGCACATTGCGTGATGTGCCGCAGGCGGGGTTGTGGTGAATGACGATCATGCAGGGGTCTCCGGAAAGCGGGCGCGTGTGCGGTTGGCGAAGGCCACAAGGGACAGCATCACCGGCACCTCGACCAACACGCCCACGACCGTCGCCAGCGCCGCGCCGGAGTTGAGGCCGAAGAGGCTGATTGCGACGGCCACCGCCAGTTCGAAAAAGTTCGACGTGCCGATCATGGCGCAAGGGGCGGCGATCCGGTGCGGCACGCGCATGAGATAGGCGGCGCCGTAGCCAAGAGCAAAGATCAGGTAGCTTTGGATCAGGATCGGCACCGCGATCAGCGCGATGATGGCGGGCCGGTCCAGGATCGTCTGCCCCTGCAGCCCGAAGAGGATCGCGACCGTAACGACCAGCCCCATGATCGACCAGGGCTTCACCCGCGTCGCGAAGGCTTCGATCCGTGCAGGGCTGCCAAGCGCGCGGCGCGTCAGCAGGCCCGCCGCCAGCGGCAGCACGACATAGAGGACCGTTGCCAGCACCAACGTCTGCCACGGCACCACGATCTCGGTCACGCCCAGCAGCAGCGCGACGATGGGCGCGAAGGCGACGACCATGATGATGTCGTTCACCGAGACCTGCACCAGCGTGTAGGTCGGGTCCCCCCGTGTCAGCTGTGACCAGACAAAGACCATCGCGGTGCAGGGCGCGGCGCCCAGCAGGATCAGGCCAGCGATGTATTGCTGCGCATCGTCGGGCGCGATCCAGGGGGCAAAAACATGATCGAAGAACAGGACCGCCAGCAGCGCCATGGTGAAGGGCTTGATGAGCCAGTTGACCGCCAGCGTGATCAGCAGCCCCTTGGGCTGTCGCGCGACACCAGCGACGGCGCCGAAGTCCACGCTGACCATCATCGGGTAAACCATTGCCCAGATCAGCACGGCAACGACCAGGTTGATCGAGGCCACTTCGGCCCCGGCAATGGCCTGCACCAGACCGGGAGCCAGTACCCCCAGGGCAAGACCCGCCATCATGGCAAGCCCGACCCAGAGGGTCAGCCAGCGCTCGAACGCTCCCAAGGGACTGGATTGGGGCTGTGTCATGTCGGTCATCGCATCTGGCCTTTGTATAAGGGGTCGGGCCTGGAATCAGCAGTTGCAGGCAATCTGGTCCAAAACCGGCTGGCACAGTTCCGGCCGCCCACCGCAGCAGTCCTCCATGAGGAAGCCCAGCAGGTTCCGCATCGTCTCCATCCTCGCAAAGTAGCGGATCGAGCGGCCTTCTCGGACTGACCAGACCAGACCTGCCGCAGTTAGGATCGTTAGGTTGTTCGACAGCGTGTTCGGCCGGATGTCCAGGCCTGCCGCAATCTCGCCGGCCGTCATGCCCGACGACCCGGCCTTCACCAGCAGGCGAAACACGTCCAGCCGGATGTCATGTGCGAGGGCGGACAGAGCGTCCAAAGTACGATTCTTTTCCATATTTCATGTTTAATGGAAAAAACAGACTGTACAAGTCTTAGTTTTAAGAGTCGCCACTCTGCGAAGGGCCCAATCATCCAGTCTTTGACACTGCGGTTAAAGAAGCTGCAGTACCCTGCTTGATAATCCTGGCAGCAGTTATGACCGCTCCAAATTAGCTGCAACTGAATATGCCGCGGGGCTTGTGACCGGCAGCCTTGGGCTCCTCGCATCAAAGCGGCGGCAAACGCTGAGCGGCTGTGTCCATCGGATCCTCCGATTCATGGCGAACGCAAGGTTCTGCTCCGTTTGACCTTGCGGCGCGCGGTATAACGAAGGTCGTAGGATCGACAGTAGCGCGCATTGCTGACCAATCGACTGTAGAACCAAAGTAGGATTGTCGCGAACTGGCAAAGTTAGTTTGTCGCCTAGCCCCTGACGCGTGAAGCTTGATCCAGCATCATCCGGGGGCTTCGAGATGGGACTGGTTCTGATGAGCGAACGCGAGCTGCAGCGTATCGAGGTTTTGGCCCAGGTGCTGGATGGCAGCCTGCGCAGCGTGACGGCGGCAAACCTGCTGGGCCTCAGCCCGCGGCAGGTGCAGCGCCTGCTTCAAAGCATCCGCGACGACGGCGCGATGGCCGTGCGGCACAAGCTCCGAGGCCGTCCGTCCAACAACCGCATCAGCGATTTGAAGCGCGACTATGTCCTGTCGCTGATCCGGCAGGATTATCCAGATTTCGGCCCGACGCTGGCGGCCGAGAAGCTGGCCGAGCGGCACGGCATCCGGGTCTCCTCTGAGACGCTACGCAAGTGGATGATCGCGGACGGGATCTGGCAAAGCCGGGTGCAGCGCCGCCGCGTGCATCAGCCCCGTTTGCGGCGCGAAGCCTTGGGTGAGCTGATCCAGATCGACGGCTCCGAGCATCGCTGGTTTGAGGATCGCGCTCCGCCTTGCTCTTTGCTGGTCTTCATCGACGATGCCACTGGTGCGCTCATGCATCTGCGCTTCGTGCGCTCGGAGTCGACCGAGAGCTACTTCGCGGCCCTGGCGGATTATCTGCACGAGCATGGTCTGCCGGTGGCCTTCTATTCCGACAAGCACAGCGTTTTCCGCGTCAACAAGACAGAGGCCCGCAGTGGGCACGGAATGACACAGTTCGGCCGCGCTTTGAGCGAGCTGAACGTCGAGATCCTCTGCGCAAACAGTTCGCAGGCCAAGGGCCGGGTGGAACGGGCGAACCGAACGCTGCAGGACCGGCTGGTCAAGGAATTGCGGCTGGCCGGGATCAGCGACATGGCGGCGGGCAACGCTTTCCTGCCCGGCTTCATCGCGCGGCACAACCTGCGCTTTGCCCATCCCCCTGCCCGGCCCGAGAACCTGCACCGGCCAGTCAATCTGCCGGGGTCACGTTTGGCTGACATCCTCTGCATTCGCGACCAGCGACAGGTCGGCGCGAGCCTCGTGGTGCATTACGAGCGCCGGAAGTTCATCCTCGAGGACAGCGAGCATGCACGCAGTGCGATCGGGCGCTATGTCGAGACCTACGCCTATGCTGACCGATCTTTCGAGATCCGCTGGAAAGGCATCCAGCTGCCCTACCGGGTCTTCGATCCCAGCCAGCAGCGCGTGACCCACACCGCGATCACCGAGAACAAGCGCCTCGGCGACATGCTGGCCTTCATCAAGACACAGCAGGACGCCGATCCTCCGCTGGTCGGCGCGGTCGGCAAGCAGCGCACCCGCTATACCCCGACCGGCAAGCGTGGCGGCGGCAGGAAAAGTGGGCTTGAACGACGTGCTGAACGGCGTGCGGCTGAAGCGCAGGCCGCCGCACCGCCACCAGCAGAGTGACGACATGAGAGCCCAGAGCCGCCGGCCCCGCCCCTACGGCCCTTTGTGGAGAGAGCGGGCCGGGGCCGGCTGACCGCCTCCCTGCAAGGCCAGCGACATTTCTAAATGGCGGAACACGCGACGTTTTAACTTGGTGATGCAGGCTCCATTCTGAATGCACCAGTCCTGCGGGGCAGGGCTTGTCATGGTGCCTCCAATCTTATCAGCTCATCTTGAAACGCTTCGGTGGGTGTTCGGTAGCCCAGGCATTTGCGGGGCGTGGCGTTCAGGCGCCGACATGTCATCTTCATCGAATGAGGCGTCAGCTGCAACACAGCAGTATCCCGGGGCAAGTAGCGGCGGATGCGCTTGTTCATGTTCTCGACCGAGCCTTTTTGCCAAGGCGCCTGCGGGTCGCAGAACCACGCCTTCGTGCCCATGCCGGTTTCCAACTCACGCCAGGCCACGAACTCCAGACCGCGGTCAAAGGTGATCGAGCGCCGCGCCTCGGCGGGAAGGGGTGACATCTCGTGGATCAGGCGGTTCATGAGGGGCTTGGACTTCCGATCGTTGTTGCGCAGCAGGACGGTGTAGCGGGTCTTCCGTTCGACCAGTGTGGCCACATTGGCATCGCCCTGAGCGCGTTCGAAGATCATCAGATCACCCTCCCAATTTCCAAACTGGCTGCGGTCGTTGATCTCGGACGGTCGGTTATGGATGCTCGTTTCCACAGGAAAAACCCGGTTGCGGGGTGTGCGGGCATAGCGTGGTTTCCGCTTCCGGCGCCGCTCGGGCAGGAGGCGCGCCAGTTGCGCGGACTGGCCGTCGGCCGAGTAGACATACTGGTAGATCGTCTCATGGCAGAGCCTGTGCGGGGCGCCAGGTTCGATCCTGAGCCGGCCTGCAATCTGTTCGGGAGACCAGCCTTCCTGAAGGCAGCGGATCACTTCGGCTCGCAAATCTGGAAAACGCTCGAGCTTGCGCCGACGTGACCGCCTGCGGTCGGCCTGGGACTGAGCCGTCACATGCCAATAGCCATCAGCCTGCGGGACATCCTTGTCATGCCACCAGTTCCTTTTGACCTCGCGAGTGATGGTCGAGCGATCACGGCCGAGCATCTGCGCAATCTTCGTCTTCGGCACCTTGGCTTGCAGCATTCGTGCAATCACGCGACGTTCGTCCAGCGTCAGGTTGGTGAAAGGGCGCCTCATCATATGCTCCTGAATAGCTTCAGGAAACTATCGAGTGATGCATTCCAGAATGGAATGTGCCCTTCTACATCGACATCGCCGGATAATCATAGTTATGCAATCTTTTTAGATTGTAGAAATTCTATAGCACAGGCTGTCCGGCTTCTGAAAACTCAGTCTTCAGCTTCCCCCAGAGCCATTTTCACGTCCGCGTGATAATCCAAAGAGGAACGTTCGGCTGCTGCCGTTGTTAACACCTCGCCGCGCAATAGGAAGCTCAGATGCCAACTTTCTCGTTCCAACTGCTCCATCTCGAGTGGCTGATAACGCCATGAGCACTCCAAAAGAGCTGGCCGCCACAGATTTGACCTGCGACGTGGTGGTCATCGGTGCCGGCACAGCTGGCATCGCCGCAGAACGTGCCGCCCGCAAGGCAGGCGCCAAGACCCTGCTGATAGATCCGGAATTCCGCGGCACCCTTTGCGCCAATACCGGCTGCATGCCCTCCAAGCTGCTGATCGCCGCAGCGCGCTCGGCCAGTGACGTGCGGCGGGCGCCTGTCTTCGGCGTTCTTCCAGAGGGCGTCCAGATTGACGGTCCAGCGGTCATGAAGCGTGTCAGGGACGAACGCGACCGATTCGTGTCGTTCACCAAGGAGACTTTCGACGACCTGCCCGAGGGAACGGCCGTTACCGGTCGGGCGCGTTTCTTGTCGCAGACAGAGCTTGCGCTGGACGACGGGCGCCGGATCACGGCGGGTGCAGTTGTCATCGCGACCGGCGCCACCCCGCTGATCCCTCCGGCGTTCCGCGACTTGGGGCCGTGCGTCCTGACGCATGAGACAGTATTCGACCTTGAGGATCTCCCCGAAAGTCTGGCGGTGATCGGTGGCGGCCCGATCGGGTTGGAACTGGCGCAGGCCATGGGCCGGCTTGGCGTCCCCGTCACCCTTTTCGACACGTCAAGGATATTGGCCAAGGCCAAGTGCGGGATGGTAAACGAGGCCTTGAAGGCAGCAGTTGGCCGCGACGTCACCCTTCGCCTCGGTTGTGAGACCGAGGCCAGCGAGGTCGCGGACGGCATCTGCATCCGCTGGCAGGGCGAGGATCCGGGAGAGGCGATCTTCAGCCATGTGCTCGTCGCGACCGGGCGTCCGCCAAACCTTGCCGGTCTCGACCTCCAGGCTACCGGGCTGTCACTGGACGACCATGGCACGCCCCTCTTCAACAAGCAGACGATGCAGTGCGGCGACGCGCCGGTTTTCTTGGCCGGGGATGCCGATGCGGATGTTCCGCTGCTGCACGAGGCCTCGACCGAAGGGGCCATTGCCGGCGCCAATGCCGCATCATTCCCGCAGGTAACGCCACAGCAGCGCAGTGCTGCCTTCACCCTGACCTTCACCGATCCCCCGGTGGCCACCGTCGGAAGCGGGCCGGGTGATGGGACAATCACGGGCCATTCGGATTATTCGGACCAAGGCCGCGCCCGCGTCGATGCACGCGCCGAGGGGGGAATGACGCTCTATGCCGATCCCCAAGGCAGGCTGATCGGTGGTGATCTCTGCTGCCCAGGGGCCGAGCACATGGCGCATCTGCTGGCCTTTGCCGTCCAGTCCGGAACAACCGCGCCGCAACTGCTGGAGATGCCATTCTATCACCCGACCTTGGAGGAAGGGATGAAGGCTGCCCTGCGCCAGATCTGCCGCCAGGTAAGCCAACCCGAACCGCAAAGCCGCGACAGCGGTTTGCCTCCCGGTGCGTGATGGCTGCGAAGGGACACCGCGATGAGTGAAAGCATTCAGGATCTGGGCGCGGGCTTCTGGACCATCCGCGGCGACCTTAAGATCGGCGGGGTGCTGAATGTCGGCACCCAGGCCGCACTGGTGCGCCTGACCACCGGCCGATTTGTCATGTTGGACAGCTACCCGTTGCGGGGCGCATTGCGGGACCAGGTGATGGCGCTGACAGACGATGGTCGGTCGGTGGACGCGATCCTGAACCTGCACCCGTTCCACACGCTGCATTGCGCCACCACTGCTGCAGATTTCCCTGCGGCGCGGCTGTATGGTTCGCAGCGTCACTGGGCAAAATACCCCAACCTCTCATGGCAGCCCGAACCGGTCGAAAGCGACGCGGTGGCGGCCATGTTCGCACCGGACCTGGAGTTCACCCTGCCGGCGGGCATCGACTACATCAGCGGCAATGAGCGCGTCCACGCGGGTTCTCTGCTGGCTTGGCACCCTGCAAGCCGCAGCCTGCATGTCGATGACACGATCAACCTGCTGCCGGTGCCGCGCCTTTTGCGGCCCTTCTTTCCCCGTCCGCGCGTCTTCCTGCACCCCTCTCTGCCTAAGGCAATTCTGACCGATGCAGGCGCGCATGAGCAGTTCCGGGAGTGGCTGCATGCCTTGGCGCAACGCTGCAGCCAACTCCGGTGGCTCTGCGCCGCGCATTCGGGGCTACGGGAGTTTGCGCCCGGAGAGTTCGCAAAGGAATTGCAGGCGGCATATCGACGGGTTGAGCGGTCGCTCTCCAAAACCTGAGCGCGCGGGACTTGCAGCGCGCTGGCGCCTTGCGTGCCACAAAGAACCGGCACGGCAGGTTGGTCCTGGGTCAACCCACCATAATTTCGCGCGTGGCCACTGGAAACTGCGGATGGCGGGCGGTGATCCGGATCTTTCCCGCCTCGCCCGTCAGGCGCAGCCACATCCCCGTGGTTCCCCCCTGCAGCATGCGCAGGTCCGGCCCGATCATCCGTGCGGGGCCGTCCACCGTCACCGCGATCCCTGCATCCAGGAAGGGCAGCCGGTTCCCCGCTTGGTCCAGCGCGCGCAGCATCACCCGCAGGTCGATGTCCCCGTCCGCCGGCAACGCGTCGCGGTCTGGCACGATCTGCAGCGTGGTGGGCAGCGGATCGGCCAGGTAGTCGCGCACCGCGACCTGTTCCCCGTTAAGCCAGCCGATGATGCGGCCGGGATGCCAGCTCATGCCCCACCGGCCCAGTTCCTCGGCACTGATATGACGGTGGCCGATGATGACGGGCGGGTGCGGCAGATGGGGGAACCGCTCTCGGTCGGGACCCACGCGGCGGGTGACGCCCGCGCATTCGAACTCGACCTCGTCGCAGTTGGTCAGCACGATCAGGGGCAGGACGCCGCCGATGTTGCGTTCGCCCCGCGCCCAGAAGGTCACCGGCTCCATCACGATGCCCTCGGACGGCGGCTTCTGGCTGCCATAGGCATGGGCCGCGAATTTCGGTTCGCGCCAGATGTCCATGACGCCGTGATGGCAGATGCGGTCGCCCGCGCCGAAATCCTTGTGCGTGTTGTAATCGAACATGCACCAGCCGATGCAGCCCGAGATGGCCGGATCCCCATGGGCGGCGTTCAGCACCTCCAGATGGCGGATCACGTGTTCCATCTGGCGCAGTTCGGGGTCCTGCGCCTTGGTCGGGAACATGTGGCCGTTATATTCGGTGACCAGATAGGGCACCGGTTTCTTGATCCCCGTCACCTCGGCGGGCGCGCGCAGGGCGGTGCGCGGCCGGTTGATCAGCGGCAGCTCGGATTCGTCCAGGATGAAATCGTTCATCGTATAGACATCCTCCAGCATCTCGCTGTCCGTGATGCAGCGCACGCCGCCCGTGGCCCGTGTCGGGTCCAGCGCGCGCGCCAGCGCGTTGGTGCGGACATAGAAATCGTGGCTGTCCGGGCTTTCGTTGATGCGCACGCCCCAGATGACGATGCTGGGGTGGTTCCAGTCGCGGGTGATCATCGCGCGGACATTGTCCACGCTGCGGTCCTGCCAGGCCGCGTCGCCGATATGCTGCCAGCCCGGGATTTCCTCGAACACCAGCAGCCCGATCTCGTCGCAGCGGTCCAGGAACCACGTGCTTTGCGGATAATGCGATGTGCGCACCATGTTGCAGCCCAGATCGAAGCGCAGGATCTCGGCGTCGCGTTCCTGCGCGTGCCGGCCCGCGGCATAGCCCTGATGCGGCCAGCTCTGGTGCCGGTTCAGCCCGCGCAGCTTCATCGGCTGGCCGTTCAGCAGAAAGCCCTGCGGCGTCCATTCCGCGGTGCGAAAGCCGAAGCGGTGCGTGGTCACGTCGCCGCTGTCAGGCAGGGTCAGCTCGACCGTGTACAGCTGCGGGTTCTCGGGCGACCACAGCGACAGGCCGGTCAGGGCGGACAGGATCAGTTCCCCCTCCCCCTCGGTCGCGGCGATCTCCCTGTCCCCCTCCAGCAGCCGGGCGCGGACAGGGCCGGGGGCGGTGACCTCGGGCCGGATCACGACGGTCTTGGTGTCGGACAGCGCATCGGGCGTCAGGATGCGGGCGTTGGTCAGGTGCCTTTCCGGCAGCACCATCAGCCAGACCTCGCGATAGATCCCCGCGTAGGTCAGATAGTCGATCTGCGCGCCGAAGGGTGGGATGGCGGGGTTTTCCGACCCGTCGATCCGCACCGTGACCAGGTTGTCGCCGGGGCGCAGATGGTCGGTCAGGTCGGCCACAAACGGTGTATAACCGTCGGGATGCGCCACGACTTGCACCCCATTCACCCAGACCACATTGTCGGCCATCGCCCCGTCAAAGCGCAGCTGCACCCGGCGGCCCGCCCATGCGTCGTCCCACGCGATCACGCGCTGATAGGTGAAGGGGCGCTGATAGCTGGTCTCGTCGAAATAGCTCAGCGGCAGGTCCACCGCATTGTGCGGCAGGGTGACGGTATCGCCCACCAGCGCCGCCGCGGGGTCTGCCGCGCCTTCGGCGAATATCCAGCCCTGGTTCAGTTTTTCGATGGTCCGCATGATCACCACTCCGCAAAGCTGCCGTCGGCATGGCGCCAGACGGGGTTGCGCCAGCGGTGCCCTTGGGCGGCCATCTGGCGGACCTTGTCCTCATTCACCTCGACGCCCAGACCCGGCCCCTGCGGGATCGCGACGAAGCCGTCCTCATAGGCAAAGACCGACGGATCGGTCAGATAGTCCAGCAGGTCGCTGCCCTGGTTGTAGTGGATGCCAAGCGACTGTTCCTGGATGAAGGCGTTGTAGCAGACCGCATCCAGCTGCAGGTTGGCGGCCAGCGCGATGGGCCCAAGCGGGCAGTGCAGCGCAAGCGCCACGTCATGCGCCTCGGCCATGGCGGCGATGCGATAGGTCTCGGTGATGCCGCCGGAGTGGCTGGGATCGGGCTGGATGATGTCGACATAGCCGCCCTTCAGGATCGCCTTGAAGTCCCACCGGGAATAGAGGCGTTCACCAAGCGCGATCGGGGTGGAGCAGTGGTTGGCGATCTCGCGCAGCGCCTCGACATGTTCCGACAGGACAGGCTCCTCGATGAACATCAGGCGGAAGGGCTCCAGTTCACGCGCCAGCACCTTGGCCATCGGGCGATGCACGCGGCCGTGGAAATCGATCCCGATGCCGAAATCCGGGCCCATCTCCTCGCGGATGGCCTGCACGCGCGCCAGCACCTGGTCGACCTTGGCGTGGCTGTCGACGAACTGCATCTCCTCGGTGCCGTTCATCTTGACGGCGGTAAAGCCCCGGTCGCCGCAATCGCGCGCCATCCGCGCGGTGTCGCCCGGACGGTCGCCTCCGATCCAGCTGTAGACGCGGATACGGTCGCGCAACTGTCCGCCCAGCAGGGCATGGACCGGCACGCCCAGATCCTTGCCCTTGATGTCCCACAGCGCCTGGTCGATCCCCGCGATGGCCGACATGTGGATGCCGCCGCCGCGATAGAACCCGGCGCGATACATCACCGTCCAATGGTCCTGGATCAGGCGCGGGTCGCGGCCGATGAGGTAATCGGACAGCTCCTCGACGCAGGCAGCGACGGATGCGGCGCGCCCCTCCAGCACGGGTTCGCCCCACCCGCTGATGCCTTCGTCGGTGCTGATCTTCACGAAGCACCAGCGCGGCGGGACGATGAAGGTTTCGATGGCGGTGATTTTCATAGGTGGTCCTCTCCGGCGGGTTCCATGCCCGGCGCAGTGAAGCGTGCGCCGCCTTCGGGCAGAATCGCGGGGCCTGCGTGGGTGTCAGAGGTGGCCTGACAAGTCTCTGCGCCGGTCACGCACCAGTCGAAATGCGCGGTAACGGGGGGTCCTGCGTCCCCCTGCAGATCGGCGACGATGTGAGGCGACCAAGCGGGGATCCCTGCGAGCCGTGCGGCCTCGGCCTGCAGCACCGCCTTCTCGGAGAACCTGACACCGGAGGGGTCTCCAGCATCTGGTGACGGCCCGCGCGCAGCACTGCCATAACTTTGTCGAACCTCCCCTGCGGCAGGCTGCACAACGATATCGCGTCCACGTTGTTCGTCATCGGCGCCATGATGCGATGGTTCGACCCGCCTCCCAGCATTGCATCGCGGCTGGCAGTGGCGATCGGCGCCAGCCTGTCGATCGCTGCAATGGCGCAAAGGAGCTGCCGCACGCGCAATCGCGCCAAGGCCCAAAGATCCGGTCCTCAAGCTCATCGCAGGCGCTGCCCGGTGTCCGCGTCGAAGAAGAACGCATCCGCCGCGTCAAAGGTCAGCCCAACGCTGCCGCCACCGGCCGGGTTCAGGCGCTGCGTGGTCTGCACGACCAGCTTCTCTCCGGTGGGCGCGCGCAGATGCGCAAAGGTGGTGCCGCCCAGGTTTTCCGCCAGATCGACGCGGAAAGGACCTTCGGGCGTCAGGGTCAGCGCGTCGGGGCGCAGCCCGATCTCGACCGCGCGGCCGTCGGTCAGGGTTGGGCTGCTGCGGTCCAGCGAGGTGCCGAAGGCGGGCGTCACCACCTGTCCGCCCTTCACCTGCCCCGCCACGAAATTCATCGCCGGGCTGCCGATGAAACCCGCGACAAAGCGGTTGTCGGGGTCGTCGTACAGATCCATCGGGCGGCCCACCTGCTCGATCCTGCCCGACCGCAAGACGACGATCTTGTCGGCCATGGTCATCGCCTCGACCTGGTCATGGGTGACATAGATCATCGTCGCGCCCAGCTCGCGGTGCAGGCGCGCGATCTCGGCCCGCATCTCGACGCGCAGCTCGGCGTCCAGGTTGGACAGCGGCTCGTCGAACAGGAACACCTTGGGGCCGCGCACGATGGCGCGGCCAATGGCCACGCGCTGGCGCTGGCCGCCCGACAGGTTTGCGGGCTTGCGGTCCAGCAGCGGGTCCAGCTTCAGGATGCGGGCGGCCTCGGCCACCTTGGCGGCGATCTCGGCCTTGGGGTGGCCGTTCATCTTCAGGCCAAAGCCCATGTTCTGCGCGACCGTCATGTGCGGATAGAGCGCGTAGGTCTGGAACACCATTGCCACGCCCCGGTCCGCCGGTTCGGCATCGGTGACGTCTTCGCCGTCGATGCGGATCGCACCGGCGCTGGTCTCCTCCAGCCCGGCGATCATGCGCAGCAGCGTGGATTTCCCGCAGCCCGAGGGGCCGACAAAGACGCAGAACTCGCCCTGATCGACCTGCAGGTCGACGCCGTGGATGACCCTGACGGGGCCGAAATCCTTGGTGACGCGGCTCAGCTGGACACCCGACATGGCAACCTCATAACTTCTGTTCGGGGAACCGCCAGGTGTCGGCGGTGGCGGCGATCTGCGCCGCGGCTTTGCGCACGGGCCCCGCCAGCGCCAGAAGCTGGTCGCGCGGTGTCGTGGCGGTCGTTGCGGTGACGGAAACCGCGCCCAGCACCCGGCCCGTTCCCGACAGGATGGGGGCGGCGATGCAGGCGATGCCCGTCTCGTGCTCCTCGTCGTCCAGCGCGTATCCGCGCTCGCGGATGCGGGCCAGCTCGGCGCGCAAGGCGTCGGGCGTGGTCAGGGTGTTCGCTGTATGCGCGTGAAAGGACTGACGCGCGATGGCGGCGGCCAGCTTGTCCTCGGGCAGATGAGCCAGCATCGCCTTGCCGACCCCGGTGCAATAGGCGGGACCGACCTTGCCCGATTGCGCGAACATCTCGACCGGCATCGCGGCGTTGCGTTTGTCCACGTAAAGGACCGCGCCGTTGTCCAGCTGCGCCAGGTGGACGGTCTGCCCCAGATCGGTCGCCAGCCGGTCCAGAACCTCCTGCGCCAGGGGCGCGAGGCTCGATTGCGCCCAGGCCGAATGGGCCAGCCGCACCAGCCGCATGCCGGGCGCGTAGGTCTGGCGGTCGTCATCATAGGCCAGCATGTCCTGATGGGTCAGCGCCTGCAGGAAACGGTACAGGGTCGCCTTGGGCAGGCCGGATGCCGGCAGGATTTCCGCGAACCGCACGGGGCGGCCATAGCCGGCCACCAGGTCCAGCACAGCCAGCGTGCGGCCCACAGTGCCATCTGTCGTCTCGCGTCCCTGCACCGTCACGTCACCCTCCCCCGATGTTGACAGGCTAGGCGATTCGCCGCATAGTTTCAATATTCAAAACTGAGTTTCAATAAATGGAACCTAAGGGGAGGGAGACCATGGTTCATCTGAAAAAGGGGCTGGTGCTGGCGCTGCTGCTGTCCACCGCCGCCCCCGCCATCGCGCAGAGCCGCGTCCTCGTGTTCAACACGGACGCGTCAGATCCTGCACCCAAGGCGGCCTTCGACCAGCTGATCGCGGATTTCGAGGCCGAGTACCCGGAGGTCGACGTCCAAGTGAACACCTTCGATCATGAGGGCTACAAGACCGCGATCCGCAACTTCCTGTCGGCCGATGCACCGGACCTTGCCAACTGGTATGCGGGCAACCGGATGGCGCCCTTCGTCGATGCCGGGCAGTTTCTGGACGTGTCCGATGTCTGGGAGGAAAACGGGCTGAAGGACAGCCTGGGATCCGCGCTGTCGTCCATGACCATCGACGACAAGCAGTGGGGCATCCCCTATACCTATTACCAGTGGGGCATCTACACCAACAAGGATGTCTATGCGCAGGTCGGGGTACAGCCCGCCGCGACCTGGGATGAATTCATCGCCAATTGCGAGAAGTTCAAGGAGGCCGGGATCGACTGCCTGACCACCGGGTCCAAGGCGCTGTGGCCGGTGGCGGGACTATTCGACTATCTCTCGTTGCGCACCAACGGCTATGACTGGCACATGCAGCTGACGAACGGGGAGATCCCCTGGACCGACGACAGCGTGCGCGCGGTCTTTGCCGAATTCGCCAAGGTGCTGCCCTATGTCTCGGCCAACCACGCCGCGATCGATTGGCAGGACGCGGTGTCGAACCTGGTCCAGGGCAAGGCCGCGAACTATGTCATGGGCAACTTTGCCGTGGCTGCGTTCAAGGACGGCGGCATGACGGACGAAACCCTGGGCTTCATGCCCTTCCCCACCATCAACCCCGACATCCCGCGGGCCGAGGAGGCACCGACCGACACGGTCCACATCCCGGCGGGTGCCAAGAACCCGGACGACGCCAAGCTGTTCCTGGCCTTCCTGGCGCGGCCCGACGTGCAGACCAAAATGAACACGACGCTTGGCCAGCTGCCGATCAACGCCGAAAGCAGCGTGGGCGACGACCCCTTCCTGCAGGCGGGCTTCGAGCTGCTGTCCACGGCCGAAGGCGGCATCGCGCAGTTCTTCGACCGCGATGCCCCGCCGGAGATGGCCAAGGCCGGCATGGAAGGCTTCCAGGAGTTCATGGTCCGGCCCGAGCGGCTCGACGCGATCCTGGAGCGGCTGGAGCGGATGCGCCAGCGCGTCTACGCCCAATGACGTGACGCGGGCGGTCCCAAGGGGCCGCCCGTGCCGCACCCCCTGAACAGGAAGCTGGCCCATGACCGCCCTGCCCGACACCCACCCGCCCCAAGCCGCCCACCGACCTGCCCACCGCCGCGCGCGCCGTCGGCTGACCCCTTGGCTGTTCCTGGCACCGGGCCTTCTGATGTTCGGGGTCTATGTGCTGATCCCGATCTTCCAGTCGGTCTGGGTGTCGTTCCACGATTGGGACGGGCTGGGGCCGATGCGCTGGATCGGACTGGCAAATTATGACGAGCTGTGGTGGGACGAAGCCTTCTATACCAGCCTGAAGAACAACATCCTCTGGCTGGCGCTGTACCTGCTGGCGGTGCCCCTGGGGCTGATGATCGCACTGTTCCTGAACCAGACAGTGCGCGGCATCCGCATCTACAAGTCGCTGTTCTTCTTTCCCTTCGTCATCAGCCAGGTCGTCGTGGGGCTGATCTTTTCCTGGTTCTACGCGCCGGGTTTCGGCCTCCTCTATGCGCTGATCGAATGGGCCAGCGGCACGGGCGTGGCGATCCTGGCCGACGAACGCTATGTCACCTATGGCATCATCGCGGCGGGCCTGTGGCCGCAGATCGCGTACTGCATGATCCTCTACCTGACCGGCCTGAACGCGGTCGCGCCCGACCAGATCGAGGCCGCGCGCCTGGACGGCGCGCGGGGCTGGCGGATGCTGTGGCACGTGGTCCTGCCGCAACTGCGCCCGGCGACCTTCATTGCGGTGGTCGTGACCGTCATCGGCGCGCTGCGCAGTTTCGACCTCGTCTCCATCATGACCTCGGGCGGGCCGTTCGGGTCGTCGCGTGTCCTGTCCTATTACATGTACGAACAGGCGCTGTCGGAATACGGCTATCGCATGGGTTACGGCGCGGCGATCGCGGTGGTCCTGTTCGGCATCATGATGATCTTCATCTCGGGCTTCATCTGGAAGATGTGGCGCGACGAGAAAGGGGTCTGAGCCATGTTCCCCCGTCCCATCCAGACGATGTCCCCCGCCGCGCAGCGCGCCTACAAGATCGTGCTGCCGATCATGCTGATCCTGTGGCTGCTGCCGCTGCTGGGGGTCGCCATGACCTCGGTCCGCCCCTCGGGCGACCTGGCGGCGGGCAACTATTTCGGCATCCCCTCCCGCTTCGCGTGGGAGAATTACGCCGACGTGTTCCGCAACTCGCCCCTGGCGCAGTACCTGTGGAACAGCTTTCGCATCACCATCCCGGTGATGATCGGCGCGGTGGCGCTGTCCTGCCTGACCGGCTTTGCGCTGGCGGTCTACAAGTTCCGCCTGTCGCTGGTCGTGTTCTTCATGTTCGTGGCGGGCAATTTCGTGCCTTTCCAGATCCTGATGGTGCCGGTGCGCGACCTGACGGTGAACATGGGCCTCTACAACACCATCACCGGGCTGGCGCTGTTCCACATCGCCTTTCAGACCGGCTTCTGCACGCTGTTCATGAGGAATTTCATCAAGGCCCTGCCGCGCGAGCTGATCGAGGCCGCCCGGGTCGAGGGCGTCACCGAATGGCAGATCTTCTGGCATATCGTGCTGCCGCTGGTGCGACCCGCCATCGCGGCGCTGTCGGTGCTGGTCTTCACCTTCATCTGGAACGACTACTTCTGGGCCATGGTGCTGACCACCGGCGCCAGCACGCAGCCGGTGACGGCGGGTCTGAATAGCCTGAACGGCCAGTGGATCGCGGCTTGGCACCTGGTCAGCGCGGGCTCGATCCTGGCGGCCCTGCCGCCGGTCCTGATGTTCTTCCTGATGCAGCGGCACTTCATCGCGGGCCTGACCCTGGGCGCGGTGAAATGAGGCTCTGGCGCATCGACACCCCTGCGCAGACCATGGTCCTGGGCAGCGACGGCGGGATGGCCTGCTGCCATTACTGGGGTGTGCCCCTGCCGGCGGCGACCGACCTCGGCACGCTTGTGGCGGCGGGCATGGGCGGCATCACCGGCGGCATGCTGGACGCGTTGCCGCCCCTGTCTTTGATCCCCGAGGCGCGGCGCAGCTTCCCGGGCCAGCCGGGGCTGGTGGCGTTCCGGGACGGTCTGCCGCTGGAGCCCGACTGGCGGCTGGAGGGCGCCGATGAAGGCAACGTGCTGGTCCTGCGCCACACTGCACCGGGGCTGCGGCTGGACGTCACGATCCGCGCGATGGATCATGGGCTGATCGGCCTGCGGGCGCGGATGACGGCCGATGCGCCCATCACGCTGCACCATCTGGCGCTGGCCCTGCCCCTGCCCGCGCATCTGTCGGAACTGACCGAACTGGCGGGCCGCTGGACACGCGAATTCCAGCCGGTGACCAGCACCCTGGACCACAGCGCCCGCCTGCGCGATGCCCGGACGGGCCGGTCGGGGCATGAGCATCCGCCGCATCTGTGGCTGACGACCCCCGGCGCGACCAACACCACCGGAGAGGCCGTGGCCCTGCATTACGGCTGGTCCGGCGGCCACCGCATGCTGGTCGAGACTCTGCCCGAAGGCCGCCGCCAGATCCAGCTGGGCCATTGTTCGGGCTCGGAACGCAGTCCCGGCACCGCCTTCGAGACGGCGGAAATCTGGCTGGCGCGGGGCGATGGGGGCCTGAACAGCGTGGCGATCCCGTTCCAGCGGGCAATCCGCGATGCCCTGCCCCCCGTGCGCCAGCCCCGTCCGGTACATTACAACGGGTGGGAGGCGATCTATTTCCGCCACGACGCCGCCGAACTGGCCGACATCGCCGAACGCGCCGCGGCACTGGGGGCGGAACGGTTCGTCCTGGACGACGGCTGGTTCGGGCGGCGCGACGACGATACCTCCTCCTTGGGCGATTGGACCATCGACCCGCGCAAGCATCCTCAGGGGTTCAAGCCGCTGATCGACAGGCTGCACGCTTTGAACATGGGCTTCGGCCTGTGGTTCGAGCCCGAGATGATCAACGAGAACAGCGACCTGCATCCCGCCCACCCGGACTGGGTGCTGGGGCCGGCGGACCAGATCCGGGGACGCAACCAGCTGCATCTGGACCTGTCACGAGACGATGTGCGTGACTACCTGTTCGACCTCATCGGCAGCATTCTGGACGCATGGGACATCGACTATGTCAAATGGGACCACAACCGCCTGACGCCCTTTCCCGATGCGGCGCAGACCCGCGGCGTCTATGCGCTGCTGGACCGACTGCGCGCGGCCCATCCCAAGGTCGAATTCGAAAGCTGCGCCTCCGGCGGGGGCCGGATCGATGCGGGCATTCTGACCCGCTGCGGCCGCGTCTGGCTGTCCGACAGCAACGATGCGGTGGAGCGCCTGCGGATCCAGCATCATGCGGCAATGCTGCTGCCCGCCTGCGTGACGGGCAGCCATGTCGGCCCGCGCGAATGCCACACCTCGGGGCGGGTACTGCCGATGGCGCTGCGGGCCTGGACCGCGGCGCAGCGGCGCATGGGCTTCGAGATGGACCCGCGTGAGCTGACCCCGGATGAGGCGGACACCCTGACCCGCGTCACCGCCTGGTGGAAGGCGAACCGCGCCTGGATGATGACGGGCGACATCTGGCGGCTGGATCGTCCGTCGGGCGCCCTGGCTGAGATGCAGCTGTCGGCCGACGGCCGCCGCCTTGTCATCTTCGCGGCCCAGATCGACGCGCCGGTGGCGCTGCAGCCGCCATTGCTGCGCCTGACGGCGCTTGATCCCGCCGCGCGCTATCGCCTGCGCATGATCCAGCATCCGCTCGGGCACAAAAGCGCCGTGACGGCGTTAAGTGCGGGTGATGTCGTGCTGGAGGGCGCGGCATTGATGGCGCAGGGGGTTGCCTTGCCGCCCGCCTACCCGCAAACCATTGCCGTCATCGAAGGGACGCAACTGTGAGCATAGACTGGATCGCCGCCGATTGGGGCACCACCAACCTGCGGCTCTGGGCCATGTCCGGCCGCAAGCCCGTCGAGCGGCGCGTCCAGGCGCGGGGCATGGGCGGCCTGCGCCCAGATGAATTCGCCCCGGTCCTGGCGGAGGCGACGGAAGGCTGGCCAGCCGTTCCCGTCGTCGCCTGCGGCATGGTCGGCTCGCGCCAGGGCTGGATCGAGGCACCCTATGCCGCCGTGCCCTGCCCCGCGACGCCGCGCTTCGTCTCCGTACCCGGCCGGCCGGGCGGCCGCGCCGTCGGCATCGTCTGCGGCGTTCGACAGGACAGTCCCGCCGACGTGATGCGGGGCGAGGAGACGCAGATCGCGGGCCTTCTGGCGCTGTCGCCGGATTTTGACGGCATCGCCTGCCTGCCCGGCACGCATACCAAGTGGGTCCGCATCTCGGCCGGCGAAATCTGCAACTTCAAGAGTTTCATGACCGGGGAGCTGTTTGCCCTGATCGCCGGCCAATCCGTCCTGCGCCATTCGATGGGCGAGGCGGAAGGGGACGGCGAGGCGTTCCGCGCTGCGGTCTCGGACGCAATGGCCCGCCCCGAGCGCGGTTATGGCGCGCTGTTCCAGATCCGTGCCGAATCCCTGCTGGCCGGGCTCGATCCGGCCGTCGCCAAGGGGCGGCTCTCGGGCACCCTGATCGGGTGGGAACTGGCGGCGGCGCGGCCCTGGTGGCTGGGCTGCGACGTGACCATCATCGGCGCCCCTGCCCTGTCGGCGCTTTATGCGGCAGCGCTGGAGGCACAGGGCGTTCCCGCGGCGCTGATGTCGGACGAGGATGCCACCCTTGCCGGGCTTGCCGCCGCCCATCAGCAATTCCTGACCACGACCTGAAAGTCCTGCCATGACCCCCGCATCCCGACCGCTGATCGCCATCCTGCGCGGGCTGACGCCCGAGGAGGCCCCTGCCATCGCCGGCGCCCTGATCGATGCCGGCGTCACCCGGATCGAGGTGCCGCTGAATTCTCCCGACCCCCTGGACAGCATCCGCATCCTGGCGCGGGAATTCGGTGATCAGGCCCTTATCGGCGCGGGCACGGTCCTGACCGTTTCGCAGGCGCAGGCGGTGGCGCAGGCCGGAGGACGGATGGTCCTGTCCCCCAATTGCGACGCCGAGGTCATCCGGGCCACGCGCGCCGCCGGAATGGAGAGCTTTCCGGGCGTGATGACACCGTCTGAGGCTTTCGTGGCACTGGCGGCCGGCGCATCCGGATTGAAGCTGTTTCCGGGCGAGCTGATCGGCCCGACTGGCCTGCGCGCGATGCGCGCCGTCCTGCCCGCCGGGACGGATTGCTGGGCGGTGGGCGGCGTTTCTGCCGAAAACATGAACGAATGGCGCAAGGCGGGCGCAGCGGGCTTCGGCATCGGCTCGGCGCTTTACAAGCCCGGCGACTCTGCGACAGTCGTTGCGGAAAAGGCACGGGTGATGGTGGCCGCGTGGGACGAGGTAGCATGATGATCTTTGACGACACCCCCTGCGCCCTGGGCGAAGGCGTGCTGTGGCACGGCGACCGCAACGCACTGATGTGGTTCGACATCCTGTCCCGGCGGATGTATCTAAAATCGCTGGACGGCGCGCGGCAGCAGTGGGATTTCGCGGACCATGTCTCGGCCGCGGGCATCGTGGACGCGGACCGGGTGCTGGTCGCGTCGTCGCGGGCGCTGTCGCTGATGGACCTGCGCGACGGCAGCACTACCCTGCTGGCGCCGCTGGAGGCGGACAATCCGGTGACCCGCTCGAACGACGGTCGTGCGGACCCGTACGGGGGCTTCTGGATCGGCACGATGGGCCTGAACGCAGAGCCCAAGGCCGGGACGATCTGGCGCTTCTGGAAGGGGGAACTGCGCCCGCTGTTTCCCCGCATCACCATCACCAACGCCATCTGCTTCAGCCCGGATGGCGGCCATGCCTGCTTCGCCGATACCGATGTCGGGGTGATCTACCGCGTGCGCCTGGACCGCGACGGCTGGCCTCTGGGCGAGCCGAAAGCGTTCATCGATCTGCGACCCGAGGGGCTGAGCCCGGATGGCGCCGTCATCGATACCGAAGGCTTCCTGTGGTCGGCGCAATGGGGCGCGGGACGCGTGGCCCGGTATGACAGTGATGGCCGGTTCGACCGCGCGATCAGTCTGCCGGCCAGCCAGATCTCGTGCCCGGCTTTCGGCGGTCGCGACTTGGGAACGCTGTTCGCGACTTCGGCCCGAGACGGGCTCTCGGCCCCGGAGGCACAGGATGGCTGCACATTTGCCGTCGAGGTCGGCGTGCAGGGACAGGACGAACATCGCGTGCATCTCGGCTGATCTTGATGGGCGCAACGGCCTCCGGGCGCGACCCTTCATCTGCCTTGCCCACGCCCCTGTAGATCCGCCCTCCGATACTATGGAAGCGCCGTGCTGCCCGTAGGCCTCCTGCAACTTTCGGCTATTGTTCAAGCAATGCCCTCCCACTCGCCCAGACCGAATTCATCGCCTCTCAGAATGGCGATGTTGCGCAAATCAGCCCCGAGCATAACTGCCCCCTTTCCCGCCATTCTTCAGCGGACTGCTTCGATCTCGGCCCTGCCAAGGGCCGAGAAGCGGTTCATGATGGCGATGCGGATCTGGATTTCGGCGGTCTGGCGGGCGGGGTCTCGTGACATGATCCTCTCGCCGAAGAGCTTCAGGCAGTTCATCAAAGCTTCGACCCGACTTCGGGCGTGATAGCCGGTCCACTTCTTCCAGAGCGCCCGGCCCAAGCGCCTGGTTGCCCGCAGGATCTCATTTCGCGCGGCAGCAGCGGGACAGTCTTCTTTCCAGGCGCGGCCATTGCGCCGGATCGGTATGACGGCATCCGCGCCTCGGTCGATGATCGCGCCATGGCATCGTCGTGTATCGTAAGCACCATCTGCGGTGACCGTGCCGATCGTCTCTTCCGGCGGGATCTGCGCCAGAAGCTCCGGCAGCAGCGGGCTGTCGCCTTGGCGGCTCGAGGTCAACTCGACCGCGCGCACATCCCCGGTGCCCGCGTCCATGGCGAGGTGGACCTTTCTCCATTGCCTCCGGCGTGACGGGCCATGTTTGCGGGTCTGCCACTCGCCGTCCCCGCGGAACTTGATACCGGTGCTGTCGATCAACAGGTTCAGGGGCTGCCCGGACGCGCGATACGGGACCTGCACCGCGATCCGCGCCTGCCGGCGGCACAGCGTCGAATAGTCCGGAACCGGCCAATCAAGCCCCGCCATCTGGATCAGGCTTTCAACCAGCCCGACCGTCTGCCGGAGCGGAAGCCCAAAAAGCACTTTCAGGGTCAAGCAGGTCTGGATGGCAGCGTCCGAGAAGGTCTCGGGTCGCCCGCGCTTGCCGGTCTTGTCGGCGTGCCAGACCGTCTCGGGATCGAACCAGACCGACAGCGAGCCGCGCTTGCGCAGCGCCGCATTGTAGTCTGACCAGTTCGTCGTGCAGTAGCGGATCGGGGAAGGCTTCGGCATGCCCTCGACCTAACCCTCAGGACGCGCTCAGTGAATCCCCCTCACTGAGATGTGCAACAAGGTCTCTCAGAATGCTATTGCTTTGAACCGCAGCAAATCGCCTACGATATAAATTCCATTTTTGATCAGATTATAGGTGCTAGGTAGCCAAAGATAATCTTACCGTATTGGTTAGGTATATGTTTGGAAATCTTCCCACGGTTTTTTTATAAAAAAAGATGACCCTGATCTTTCCTGATTAAATAAGCCGGCCTTCGGCTTTAGCGAAAAGCGGAGGATGTCTCTAAAGGAGTACACCTCTGAGCAGATTTATGAGCAATGATATACAATCTGTGGCTGTATATTGACCTGGTCCTCTCAAAGCTTTGGGACATCATCTGAGACCGCCTTGAGAGACAGACGAAAGCCAGTCCTCCAAGAACTGTACGCGACTGGCCCTTGGACCCGCCCCTCCTATCTAAAAGGATAGGTCTCTTCCCATCCAAAAGTATCATCCTTTGTTGTGAAGCCAATTCGGCTGATGCTAATGTCGGGCTACCGGCAAGAGTTTATGCTGGCGAACTGAGCGATTTACTGTGGCGGGTTCACTTATCAGCGGCGCGTTTTTTGCCACAGTTTTTCAGTCGGTCTTTGCGGCAAACGCGGAGTTTAACTGGTGACGCCCTTTGTTGTTTAACCGCGTTTGCTGCTGCAGACTGACCGTGGACTTGACACCACCTGCGTGACGACGTCATCGCGCGGAATCCGGATCATGATCCGCATGCCACTCCCAAGCCCGAAAAGTCAGCGGATTTCTGCGGAAGGCGGCTTCAAGTTCTGCGGGTGCAGCCAGGCAGTGCCTCGACCGGTAGTCGGCTCGAAGCCGCTGCTGTTCATCCTGTGCAAGCATGTATTGACCCAGCTGAATCTGCTCAGGTTAAGCCGCTAATCTGAATGCCTGGGCAGGTGTCCGCATGGCAAGCGCCTGATGCGGCCGGCGGGTGTTGTAGAACTGGATCCAGTCTCCGATGGCCCGCGCGGCGTGCTGGATGCTCTCGAAGCGGTGGCGGTGAACGCATTTGTCGGGAAAACGGTCCACTGGACCGTTTTCTGATCCTCCTCATTCCTTCAGCGTCCTGATGACACGTTCGACCATGCCGTTTTGCTGCGGACAATGCGGAGTGATGAACTCCTGCCTCAGACCGTAGCTGCGCACCAGGGCCGTGTGGTGCCGGCTGGTGAAGACCAGCCCATTGTCAGACCTCAGCAAGAACTCGCGGTTGACGCGACCCAAGGTGCCGAAGCGGCTGATCAGAGCATGTTCCAGCGCGCTAGCCGCTGTGGTCGCCTTTCCGGTGCGTGACAGGTGCCATCCCAGAAGCTCCCGGGTGTGACAGTCGATCACACGGGCCAGAGAGGCCAGCCGTCCCTGCCGGCCCAGATCGGTCGACCAGCGCTCGTTTGGCCCGGTGGCGACGGGCGGCAGCGCCTGGATGCGCGGGCATGCCGGCAGGGTGCTTGCGGACCTGCCAGTTCTTCAACTGGAAGATCCGCTGCACCGTATTCTTGTTGAAGCCCAGCAGGAAAGCCACCATACGGTAGCCGAACGATGGGTTTTCCTCGATCATGGCCTTGATCGGCTCGGCGAAGCGGGGATCGATCTTCGGGGCGGCCTTGGTCGGCTTGTAGTAGACCGTCCGTCGCGGGACGCCAATACCCGGCGCAGAGCTTCACCAGCGACACATTGATGCCATCTGCCAGCAGGCCCTCATGGAGCGTCCGGATCAATTGTCGTTCTCCGTTCGCCATTGGCCTCGGACCGATGGCGGCTCAATGGCTCACCATGAGGGCCGCCAACTTTTTTCGCGCGCGCAGCTCCAGCATGGCCTCGCCGTAGGCCTCTTGCAGGTCACGAAGCTGCTTTCGTATTCCTGCCGAACATCGAGCGGGTTTGCCCGCAGCGCATTCTTCATGCCCCGACGGGCATCATCGACCCGGCCCTCGATCTCGGATGGGGAGAGGTCATAGCCGCGGCTGGCTTCCGCCACCGTCGTCTTGCCCTGAATGATCTCGATGACCAGCGCTGACTTGCGCTTGGCCGTCCACCGCTTGACGACGTCTTCCAATGGTCCACTCATCGCTACGTTTCACTCCTTGTAGCATGAGCAGATTTTCACTGGGTCGATACAGGCAACGACTGGCACCACAGAAAGGCTCAACCTGTTCGTGCGGTTGACCAGTCGCTCCCCGACCAGAGGGCTGGGGTGCTTGATGAAACCTGCATCTTTGCAAAGCAGGATGAATGGTGTCGACTACGTTGGTTCCAGAACATTCAACGGCCAAGGGCGGGACCATCCGGCCCCGCCCTTTCCATTCCGTCGTAGTGACCAGTCGCGTCAGACCTCGACCGTGACCTTGCCCATCGGGTGCGAACAGCAGGCCAGGATATAGCCTTCCGCGATATCCTCGTCGCTGATGCCGCCGTTATGGACCATGTGCACGTCGCCCGAGGTCTTGAGGATCCGGCAGGTCCCGCACAGGCCAAAGGTGCAGCCCGATGGGATGTTCAGACCCGACCGCTTGGCCACCGCCAGAATGGTGTCGGTTTCGGCGCAGGAGGACGTGACGCCGCTGGTGCTGAAGGTCACCTCGGCACTGGCACCCTCTTCGGGGGACACGTCGTCGATCACCGGTGCATCGGCTTCGGTGGCCACGGGCGCCCCAAAGCTTTCCTGGTGATAATGGTTCATGTCGTAGCCAAGCGAACCCAGCATGTCGCGCACGGCCTGCATGAACGGCTCGGGGCCGCAGCAGAAGACCTCGCGCTCCAGATAGTCGGGCGCCATCAGGCCCAGCATCAGGCTGTTCAGGCGCCCCTGATACCCGTGCCAGGTCTTGAAGGGCTCGGGCTCTTCGATGGTGAAGCGCAGCTGCACGCCAGGCACGCGGGCCGCGAACTGTTCCAGCCGCTCGCGGAAGATGATGTCAGACGGGCTGCGCGCGGCATGCACGAAGACCAGATCCGTGTCCTGCGCCTGGTCCCAGGCCCAGGTCGTCATGGACATCATCGGCGTGATCCCCGACCCAGCCGAGATGAACAGGTATTTCTTGGCCACGTGGCGATGAAAGCTGAAGATCCCGCCCGGACCGAAGGCCTTGATGCGCATGCCCGGACGAAGGTGGTCCAGCATCCAGCGCGTGCCGATGGAGGTGGCCTGCGCCTTGACCGTCACCGAGATCGACAGCGGCCGCGAGGGCGACGAGCTGATCGTGTAGGTGCGCTGCACATTGCCGCCCGGCACGGGCAGGTCAAGCGTCAGGAACTGGCCCGGCTGATAGTCGAACCAGGCGCCCGACGGGGCGCGGAATATGAAAGTCGCCGTGTCGCGCGTCTCGGGGACGACCATGACGCATTCCAGCGGTTCGTCATCGGACCACGGCTCGGAGGACCAGTTCAGTCGAGGTTTCTTCATCTTATGCTGCCGCCTGCTGCGTGTCGGACTGATCGAGAACCGGGTGCTGCCCATGGGCCGGCGGAACGCCGATCCTCGTCCTGCCGCCTACAAGGGACGGCAGATCTTCGCAACCTCTCTCAGATGGTCGGGAGAGGTTGATCAGGTGGGGGCCAAGCCCGGTGGCGATCGTGGTCTGGGTCATTGAAAGGTTCGGTCGTCCTGCTGGTGGGATTCGCGGTAACCTAATGGTGCGCGCGCGACACCCGCGCTGGATTGCGACATTCAGATGCCGGATTCAGACATGTACGTCGGAATTCATCGCTTTTCGGCAAGGCCGGATTGGCAGCGTCAGCGCGGCCGGACATGTCCCGCCGACAGAGGCGGCCTGTTCATCTGGATGCCTCCTCGGTGTATTCATCCTTGAACCTCTTGTTGTTTTTAAAGGAAAATCAGCTGTTCGCCTGATCTGTGGCCCGGGTTTTCTCCAAGCCGTTTGCGCCTTGCATGGCCCTTCTCATCGGCCTCGTCCTTTCATTGCTTGCCCGCGCAGCCCGTGAAATTCAGACAGAGCCGATTCCAGGTTTTGCTCGACTGTGTCTTTCGCTTGCCTGCTCTAACGCGCGTGGTGACAGCCGCCGCATCGTCATGGCGAAAGATGTGCCGGTGCGGCTATGGCGGGTCAGATAAGGCATGAACGTCCTTTTTCAGTTCGCGACCTTCCGTCTTGCTTTTTCAGAATAATGGAAAAACATTCCGTGCCGCTTGGCAAAAACACTCCCCTGCCTTAGATGGGGAGGCAAGGAACTGGTGCCACGGGGACCGGTCTTTCATCAGCTTCAGGAGGAACACGCATGGATGCCAGCATCACCGCCCGCCATGGGCTGGAGATCGACACGGGATTTGCCGCATTCATCGAGGAGCAGGTCCTGCCCGGCACGGGCGTGGACAGCGCGGTGTTCTGGCAAGGCTATGCGGATCTGCTGGACGCCTTTGCCGACCGGAACAAGGCTCTCCTGGAGCGCCGGAGCGAGTTGCAGGCGCAGATCGACGCCTGGCATCGCGGTCGCGGCAACCAGCCTTGGGACAAGGCGGCCTATCGCGCCTTCCTGACCCAGATCGGCTATCTGGTGCCCGAACCCGCGCCCTTTACCGTCGAGAACGGCCGCATCGACCCCGAGATCGCCACCATGGCCGGCCCGCAGCTGGTCGTGCCGGTCAGCAACGCCCGCTTTGCCCTGAATGCGGCGAATGCGCGGTGGGGGTCGCTTTATGATGCGATGTATGGTTCGGACGTGATGGGGCCGACGCCGGCCGGGGGATTTGACGAGGCGCGCCGTGATGCCGTCGTAGCCCGCGCCGCGGAGTTCCTGGACCGCACCTTCCCGTTGACGGGTGGCAGCCACGTCGCTGTCACGGATTATACCGCCGATGCCGATGGGCTGATCGCCACGGTGGAGGGCCAGTCCCTGCGCCTGGCGGAACCGGCCGCCTATGTCGGCCTGCGGACCGAGGGCGATGACAGGGCATATGTCCTGCGCCACAACGGCCTGCATGTCGAACTGGTGATCAACCGCGATCATCCGATCGGCGCGGCCTCGGCCTCGGGCCTGCGCGACGTGGTGATGGAGGCGGCGCTGTCCGCGATCCAAGACTGCGAGGACAGCGTGGCGGCCGTCGATGCCGAGGACAAGATCGCCGTCTATGGCAACTGGCTGGGCCTGATGAAGGGCGACCTGACCGAAAGCTTTGACAAGGGCGGCAAGACCATGACCCGCCGGCTGGCCGGCGACCGTGACCTCACACGTCCGGACGGAAGCACCCTGACTCTGCCCGGCCGCGCGCTGCTGCTGGTCCGCAATGTCGGGCACCTGATGGCCACGGACGTTGTCCGCAAGGACGGCCGGCCGACGCCCGAAGGGTTGATGGATGCGATGGTCACGGTGGCTTGCGCGCTGCACGACCTGGCCAAGACCGACGGCCCGCGCAACAGCCGCGCCGGCGCGATCTACGTGGTCAAGCCGAAGATGCATGGCCCCGACGAGGCTGCCTTTGCCGACGAGGTCTTCACGCATGTCGAGCGCGTGCTGGGCCTTGCACCGAACACGGTCAAGCTGGGCCTGATGGACGAGGAGCGCCGGACCAGCGCCAACCTGGCCGCCTGCATCCACGCAATCCGCAACCGGATCTTCTTCATCAACACCGGCTTCCTGGACCGCACGGGCGACGAGATACATACCTCGATGCAGGCTGGAGCCTTCCTGGGCCGGGAGGCGATGAAATCCGCCGACTGGCTCAAGGCCTATGAGGACCGGAACGTTTTGATCGGACTTGCGGCCGGCATGCGGGGGCGCGCGCAGATCGGCAAGGGCATGTGGGCCAAGCCCGATGCCCTGGCCGAGATGCTGGAGGTCAAGATCGGCCATCCCAGGTCCGGCGCCTCGACGGCCTGGGTGCCCTCGCCCACGGCGGCGACGCTGCATGCGCTGCATTACCACATGGTCGATGTCGCCGCCCGTCAGGACGAGCTGCAGGGCCAGCCCCTGCCCGATCTTGACCTTCTGCTGACGCCGGCGCTGGCCCGCGAGCCCATGCCGCAGGAGCAGGTCCTGCGCGAGTTGGACAACAGCGCCCAGGGGATCCTCGGCTATGTCGTGCGATGGGTGGATCAGGGGATCGGCTGCTCCAAGGTGCCCGACATCGATGACGTGCAGCTGATGGAGGACCGCGCCACCTGCCGGATCAGCGCGCAGTACCTGGCCAACTGGCTGGAGCACCGGGTGATCACCGTCGATCAGGTCGAGGATGCGCTGCGCCGCATGGCCGCCAAGGTCGATCGCCAGAATGCCGGCGATCCGGGATACCGGCCGATGGCGCCGTCCTTCGACGGCCCCGCCTTTCAGGCCGCGCGTGACCTTGTCCTGACTGGCGCTTCCCAACCGTCCGGTTATACAGAGCCCGCGCTGCACCAGCGGCGCGCCGAGGCCAAGGCATTGCATCAGTGAACCAAAAGATGCGGCGGCGGTTGTGATGCTGCTGCCGCACAAGATGGTGCGGGCGGAGTTGGAAAGGAAAAGCACCGGAATGTCGGGTAAGAAAATCGCCGTGGCCGGGATCGGCTATGTTGGACTGTCGAACGCGGTTCTTCTGGCCGCCCGCAATCGCGTGCGGGCGCTGGACGTGGACGCGGGCCGGGTCGCCATGTTGAACGACCGGCGTTGCCCGATCATTGACGCTGACATGGAACGCCATCTGGCCGAACAGGCGCTGGACCTGACCGCCACGACAGACCCCGCGACAGCCTATGAGGATGCGGACTTCGTGATCGTGGCCACTCCCACGAACTATGATCCGGTCAGCAACTATTTCGACACCTCCAGCGTCGAGGCGGTGATCCGCGACGTGATCCGCCTGGCGCCGCAGGCGGTGATCGTGGTCAAGTCGACGGTGCCGGTGGGCTTTACCCGCGACGTGTCGCGCCGGCTTGGCACCCAGCAGGTCATCTTCAGCCCGGAATTCCTGCGCGAGGGTCGCGCGCTGCATGACAACCTGCACCCGTCTCGTATCGTGGTGGGCGAGGACAGCGCGCGCGGCCGTGCCTTTGCCGACCTTCTGGCCGAGGCCGCGCTGGATGCCGACGTCCCCGTCCTGCTGACAGGCGCGACGGAGGCCGAAGCGATCAAGCTGTTCGCGAACACCTATCTTGCGCTGCGCGTGGCCTATTTCAACGAATTGGACAGCTATGCCCTGACCAACGGGCTGGACAGCCGCCAGATCATCGACGGCGTCGGTCTGGATCCGCGGATCGGGACGCATTACAACAATCCGTCGTTCGGCTACGGAGGCTACTGCCTGCCCAAGGACAGCAAGCAGCTGCTGGCCAACTACAGCAACGTGCCGCAGAACCTGATCGCCGCCGTGGTCGATGCGAACCGCACCCGCAAGGACGTGATCTCCAATCATATCGTGTCCCAAGGCGCGCAGGTGGTGGGCATCCACCGGCTGGTGATGAAGGCGGGATCCGACAACTTCCGCCAGTCGGCGGTCCAGGGCATCATGAAGCGGCTGAAGGCCAAGGGCATCGAGGTGCTGGTCTATGAACCCGCGATGCGCGAGGCCCGCTTTTTCGGATCGGAGGTCGTTCGAGACCTGGCCGACTTCAAGGGGCGGGCCCAGTTGATCGTCGCGAACCGCCTGACGCCGGAACTGGGCGACGTGGCCGACAAGGTCTATACCCGCGACCTCTTCGGCGAGGACTGAGGCCCTAGAGGAGGGCCTTTAACTGTGCCTCGATCCGCCGGCGACGCCAGCTCGACCGGATCTGCCGGGCGGTCAGGTTCTGCGGAAAGATGCAGACGCCGCCCTCGCGCACCTTCATGGTGAACTTGCGCGAGGCCGCCGCAATCCGGCTGTCTGCGGCGGTCACCGCCGCCACGGTGACCTCGACCTCGCGGACGTCATCTGGCTCCAAGGCGTCGAAGCTGCTGTGCCGGGCTCGGTCCAGCAGGTTCTGCGCGCTGCCGATATCGACGGAATCTCCGCTTTTCAGCGGCCCTTGCAGCGTCGCCTCGCGCGGACTGGCATGCTGGTCGCGGGCAATCTCGGTCCGGTCCGCGACCGACGACATCCGCTCGCCCGAGGCGGTCCAGACGGTCAGCATGATCTCGAGCACATAGATCGGCTCGAAACCCAGGTTGCTGACCAGCAGGCGGGCCGACAGGTCGCGCGCCCCGCCCAGGTGGATCAGTATCTCGGTCCGCCGCTGGCGGCGCAGCCCCGACACGATGACATGAAGATAGACCATCCAGACGACGGCCGTGATCGCGGCCATGCTGGCCTGAACCAATCCGCTGTTTTCCGAGATCCATTCCCACATCTGCCGGCATCCTTTTCCCAGAGGCCGCACCAACACCCGGGCGTTTCAGATGTTCCGCCGGACCGGCGACTGCCACGGCGCATGTCCGCCCGGATCCAGCACGACCCCCGCTGCGTTATCCGATTGCTCCGCCCAAGCGGGTTCTTCCCCACGCAACACGAGGACTGCCATGACCGATCAAGCCATCGCCACGATCGAAGCCCGCCTGGACGCGCAGCGTCGCCTGCTGGCCCGTCTTGTCGCCGCCCTGAACCCCGAGGCGCGCCAGCCGGTGATGGACTGGCTGGGGCAGCGGGAGACCATGCGCGACGGCCAGGAGGACCCTGGCGCCGTGCCCACCGACAACCTGGGGCAGGGTCTGGCCGCAGCCGAGGAATACCAGATGATCCTGCGCCTGGTCGGCGACCGCCTGCACGAGGACTCCCTGCGCTAGCCCCGGGCGTCCAGCTGATCCCGCAGGCGTGCCGTGTCCAGCAGGTCATCCAGATCGACCCGCGCCCGCAGCCGCGCCAGCAGCAGGTAAAGCCCGCCGATCTTGCGATGCAGGAACAGGATCTCAGGCGGGGGCATTTCGGCGCGGGCGCGCATCTGCCCGACCTGCATTGCCATCTCGGCCACACGCTGTGGAATGTCAGTCGCCGCGACATCGAAGACGCCGCCGGCGCGTAGCGGCGCAAAGGCCAGGTCCATCATCTGCATCAGCATGTCCTGGTGAAGCTGCTCTGTCCCCGACCGGAAATAGCCGATGTCGATGGCGGCCTGCCGCACATCCGCCCGGTCGTCCGCCAGGGCGGCCGTCAGCAGGCGCAGGTAATCGGGCGCAACCGAGGGTGAAAAGCTGCGCGTCGCGCCGAAATCCAGCAGCACGATCCGCCCGCTGTCGGGTTGCCAGCGATAATTGGCGAAGTTGGGATCCGTCTGCATCAGGTTGAAGCGGAACAACTCATCCAGAACCAGACGCGCCAGGCTTGCCGCCGCCTTGTCGCGCACCGGCTGCGGCGCCTCGGCCAGCGTCTCGATGGGGTGGCTGTCGATATATGTCATTGCCAGAACGTCCGGCGTGGTGAATTCCGCGTCCGGCTCCGGCAGCAGGAATTCCGGCTGCCCGGTCAGATGGAGGGCATATCGGCGCATCTGCTCGGCCTCGCGCAGGTAATCCGCCTCGGCATGCAGTTGGCTGCGCCCCTCCTCCATCAGCGCGGGCAGGTCGATGCCGGGCGGCATCACGCCCGGGATCTTGAGCAGCAGGCCGAGGTTCGCGATGTCGCTGTCGATGCTGGCCCGCACGCCCGGATACTGGACCTTGATCGCCAGGTCGCGCCCATCTTTGGTCTGCGCACGATGGACCTGTCCGATGGAGGCCGCCGCGATCGGCTGCACCTGGAACCGCGAAAATCTGCGCAGCCAGTCGCGGCCCCAGGAGGCGTCCAGCACGCGCTGCAGCTGCTTGGGCGGCATCGGGTCGGCATCCGCCCGCAGCCGGGCCAAGATCGCTGTCAGTTCCGGAGGCAGGAAATCGCCCGCATCCATCGACAGCAGCTGGCCCATCTTCAGCGCGGCCCCCCGCATCTGCGCCAACTGCCCCGCCAGTCGCGCCGCATTGGCCGGGGTCAGCAACAGGTCCTGGGCCCGCGGCCGCTGACCCCCCGCCATCTGGCGGGCGCCCTGCGCCAAGGCACGGCCGCCGATGCCGGTGGCCAGCCCGCCGATCCGAAGCATCCGGGACAGACGCCCCTGGGGCACGGCGCGGGGGCGGCGATCCTCCGGCTTCATCTCAGCGCGCCAGCAGATGGGCGGCCATGGCGCGGCCGCTGGCCCAGCCATCCTCGGCCGAGGGGCCGAGCGCCCAGTCCCCGCCGGCGACCAGCCCTGTCGTATCATCGACCAGAAAGGGCCGCCCAAGCGGCCGGTCCGCCTGCGCATAAAGCCAACGATGCGCCGCCTTGTGCTGCAGCTGCGCCGGATCGGCGCCCAGCAGCGTCAGCAGCTGCGGGGCGACCAGATCCGCCAGCTGGGCGAAGGGCAGATCGATATGGGCCATGCTCCAGTCGGGATCGGCCTGCACGACCCAGGTGGTCAGCGGCTGACCCTGACGCCCCGGCTTTGTCCCATCCTGCGCAATCCAAGCCAGCGCGCCCTCGGACCGGCGGGTCGCAAAGGGACGCGGCGCGGCGGGGGCCAGGCCCATCATCACCGTCACATTCGCCTGATACCGCACCGCTGCAAGTTCAGGGGCAAAGCGATGATCCTGCCCCAGCAGATCGCGCGCCTGCGGGGCCGGGATCGCCAGAACAACCAGATCGGCGGCCTCTGTCCGGTCATCGACCCGCAGCTGCCAGCCGGCACCGTCGCGCCTGAGGCCCGTCACCATCGCCCCCTGCACCACGTCAAGCCCCTGCCCCAAGGCGCGACCGACCTGCGCCATGCCGGGCAGGCCGACCCAACTGCCCTCGGGCCCCTCAGGCCAGTCTGCGACATGACCGCCGGTCGCCAGCCCCCGCAGCAGCGCCGCAAAGGCCAGCTCCCTCGGGCACAGATATTGCGCGCCATGGTCAAAGCGCAGTCCCGTCTCGGTCCGCCGCGTCGCCAGCCGCCCGCCGATGCCGCGCCCCTTGTCATAGAGGCGAACCTGCCAGCCCGCCTCGACCAGCGCCCGGGCGCAGGTCAGCCCGGTGATCCCCGCGCCGACGATGGCGACCTGCCTTTGCCTGTCCATGGATGCCCTTCCCTTTGGCGGCATCAGGTCAGCTTGCGGCCGGGCGCGCAAGGCGGCGTTTTGTCCCCCTCAATCTAGGTGCAGCCGGCCGACGAAGTCGAGGAAGGCCGCCAGCGCGGCAGTGACCAGCTTGCGGCTGGAATAGACCACATGGACCGGCACCCGGGGCAGCGCGTAATCGGCCATCACCGGGACCAGCCGCCCTTGGGCCAGGTCCTCGGCCACCTGGAATTCCGGCGTCAGCGCGATGCCCTTGCCCCCCACGGCCAGACCCCGCAACAGCTCTCCGTTGTTGCTGGAAAAGGCGGGCGTGATCTTCTGGTAGACGACCTCGTCCCCCTGGCGCAGAGGCCAGGTGCCGGGGCCGCGCAGGTTGGTATAGTGCAGGCACAGGTGGTTGCGCAGCTCCGAAGGTCGTGCCGGGCTGCCATGCTGCGCGACATAGCCGGGCGATGCGACCAGCATGATGCGCGCATCATGCAGGCGCCGGGCCAGCAGGGCGCTGTCCTCCAGCGATCCGACACGGATGACGGCATCAAAGCCGTCGCGGGTCAGGTCGGCACGGCTGTCGTCCAGAACGACGTCCAGCTGGATGTCGGGATATTCCTCCATGAAGCGCATCAGGTGCGGCTGAAAGACCCTCAGCGCATATTGCACCGGCGCGCCCAGCTTCAACGGCCCCGACGGCCGCTTGGAGGCGGCCCTGACCCCCTCGGTCGCGGCGTCCAGACGCGCCAGAATGTCGCTGATTTCGGCATAAAAGCTCTGGCCGGCGGCGGTCGGGGTCACGGCGCGGGTCGTCCGCGTCAAAAGCCGCGTGCCCAGATCGGCCTCCAGATCGGCGATCATCTTGCTGCACATGCTTTTCGAGACGCCGATCCGCCGGGCCGCAGCGGCAAAGCTGCCCTCTTCCATGATCGCGGCAAAGCTGCGCAGCGCCTTGATGTCCATAATAAATTCCGTCATGCGGCCGTGGGCAGGGCCCGAACAAGGCAAGGCCGCCAGCCCCGAAGGGTGGCGGCCCGGCGGCCCCAAAGGGTCGGTACCCCTGACGCGATCAGTAGAAGCCGCGGCTGGAATTATCAATGCTGGCGGTTTGTTCGGTGGTGTTGATCCGGGTGATCGTCACCAGGTCGTCAGCCGACAGTCCCGCCTGCACCAGTTCGCGGGTGGTCATGACACTGCCCGCGGGAACCTGGACCGTTTCGGCAGCCTTGGCCGGAGCGGTGAATTCGGGGCGCTCGTTCGAACCGGTGGCGGCGCTGGCGGCACCGGTGGCGAGGGTCAGGGCGGTCATTGCAAGCACAAGAGCTTTCATCGTCGTATCTCCTTGGTCATCGACATGTGTCGTTTCGATGACTGTCAGATAAGCGGATGTAGCGGCGTCGATTAGACGCGAAATTCCGCGCTCTGTGTTCGACCAGACGGGACAATCGCGCGCCATCGTTCCGACCAGGTCAACTCCCGACGCAGGTGCGCGCGATGTGCGACAGGATGGCGTCGGGCTGTCCGTCAACGGCCGCGAACTGGCGCGGACGACCGTCCCACGCGGCCAGGGGCCCGTGGCGCGTGACCGGATTCATCAGGGTCAGTCCCAGGGCGATCCCCTGGCTCAGGACCCGGACCTCGCTCTGGGCCAGGTCGAACAGGCCGGGATCCGTCAGGTAGACGGCGGCGGTGCAATCATGGACCAGCATCCCGTCATAGCCCGATTGCGCGTAAAACCCGACATAGTCCTGCGACAGGTCGGCGATCAGCTGCATGCCCGGTCCTCCTTCAGCTGCAAGCCGTGCCAGCATGCCACGGGTCATGAAGGTGCGGGTGGTCAGGTCCAGCGGGATGGCCGTTACCCGCCAGGGCGCACCGAAGACGATGTCCGCCGCCAGGGGATCGCCCCAGATATTGGCCTCGGCTGCCGGGGTGACGTTGCCGGGCACGCGGAAGGCGCCGCCCATGATCACGACATCGGCGACCAGATCGGCGATGTCGGGCGCCAGCTGCAGGGCACGGGCCAGGTTGGTCATGCGCCCCACGGCCAGGATGCGCACCTGCCCCGGGTTCGCGCGGACCTGGTCGATCAGGAACTGCGCGGCGCTGTCGGGCTGGTCTACTGCCTCATCGGGGACGGGATAGCCGCCCAACCCGTTCTGGCCGTGGATATGCACGGGATACGCCTCGGGCGGCATGTCTGGGGTCAGCGGCCCGGCGGCGCCGGGATGGACGGGTGCATCATGGCCCCAGGCCTTCAGCAGAAAGCGCGCATTGCGCGTCGTGACGCTCACTGGTGCGTTGCCAAAGACCGTCGTCACCCCCAGCAGGTCGATGTCCGGATGCCGGATGAGGTAATAAAGCGCCAGCGCATCATCCACGCCGGGGTCGCTGTCCAGGATCACCTTGTGCATGATCAGTTCCTGCCCTGCGCCTGCGTCACAGGCTCATCGTTGCCCTGACGGCCCGGCGCCAGGCCTCATAGCGGGCGTCGCGGTCGCTGTCCTCCATCTGCGGGGCAAAGCTGCGGTCCAGCGCCCATTCCTTGGCAAAGCCTTCGGCATCGGGATAAAGCCCCGCCTTTTGCCCGGCCAGCCAGGCCGCGCCCAGGGCGGTCGTCTCGGTCACCTTGGGCCGGTCCACGGGCGCGCCCAGGATGTCGGCCAGGAACTGCATGGCCCAGTCCGACGCGCTCATCCCGCCATCGACGCGCAGCGCGGTCTCTCCGCGCGGCTGCCAGTCGACCTTCATCGCCTCCAGCAGGTCGCGGGTCTGAAAGCCCACGCTCTCCAGCGCGGCGCGCGCCAGTTCCGCGGGGCCTGAATTGCGGGTCAGCCCATAGATCGCGCCGCGGCTGTCGGGCGACCAGTAGGGTGCGCCAAGACCGGTGAAGGCCGGGACCAGGATCACCTGCTGGCCGGGATCGGCGCGTTCGGCCAGGGGCTGCGTCTCCTTGGCGTCGCGGATGATCTTCAGCCCGTCGCGCAGCCATTGCACGACCGCACCGGCGATGAAGATCGACCCCTCCAGGGCATAGGTCGGCTTGCCGTCCAGCTGATAGGCGATGGTGGTCAGCAGCCGCTGCGAGGAGGCCACCGGCTTGTCGCCGGTGTTCAGCAGCGCAAAGCAGCCCGTGCCATAGGTGGATTTCAGCATCCCCGGCTTGAAGCAGGCCTGGCCCACGGTGGCGGCCTGCTGGTCGCCCGCCACGCCCGTGATGGGCACCGGCCGGCCGAACAGGTCGGGGCGCGTGGTGCCGAAATCGGCCGAGCAGTCGCGCACCTCGGGCAGCATCGACATGGGAATGTCGAAAAGGCCGCAGATCGTGGCGGACCAGCGGCCCTTGTGAATGTCATACAGCATCGTGCGGGCGGCGTTCGTGGCATCGGTCGCATGAACCGCGCCGCCAGTCAGGTTCCAGATCAGCCAACTGTCCACGGTGCCAAAAGCCAGTTCGCCCTGTTCCGCCCGCGCCCGCGCGCCGTCGACGTGATCCAGGATCCATTTCAGCTTGGTGGCCGAGAAATAGGGATCGACCAGCAGCCCGGTGCGGGTCGTGATCATGTCGGCATGGCCTGCCGCCTCCAGCTCGCGGCAGAATTCGGCCGTGCGGCGGTCCTGCCAGACGATGGCGTTGTGGACGGGCTTGCCGGTCCTGCGATCCCATACCACCACGGTCTCGCGCTGGTTGGTGATGCCGATGGCGGTCAGCTGCGGGTTGCCGCATTTCTCGATCGCGGCGCGGCAGGTGGCGGCGACGCTGGCCCAGAGATCGGCGGGATCGTGTTCGACCCAGCCCGAGCGCGGGAAATGCTGCGGGAACTCCTCCTGCGCGCTGGCGCAGGGCGTCATCCTGTCGTCAAAGATGATGGCGCGGGACGACGTCGTGCCCTGGTCGATGGCAAGGATATGAGTCATGGGCGGTCCTTTCGTCACGAACAGGGGGCGCGGTTTCCCGCGCCCCCGAATGGTCAGCGTCGCGTGATCATTCCTGCCAGCGCTTGATCAGGTCCTCATAGGCGATGGTGACCGGCGCGGGCTTTTCGTTCTCCAGCTTGGGCTTGGGCGCGCCTTCGCGCTCCAGCCAGACCTGCGGGTCCTCCGGGTCGTTCAGGACCGGCCCCAGGTCGCCCTGGACGCCCGAACGCTCCAGGCGCTCCAGCACGGATTCCTGCTGTTCGCACAGCGCGTCCAGTGCCTCCTGTGCGGTCTTGGCACCCGAGGAGGCGTCCCCGATGTTCTGCCACCACAGCTGGGCCAGGCGCGGATAGTCCGGGACGTTCAGGCCGGTGTCCGACCAGCGGGTGCGGTCGGGCGAGCGATAGAACTCGATCAGCCCGCCCAGCTTCGGGGCGCGTTCGGTGAAGCTTTCGTGCCGGATCGAGCTGTCGCGCACAAAGGTCAGGCCGACATGGCTCTTCTTCGTGTCCAGGGTCTTGGAGACGATGAACTGCGCATAGAGCCAGGCGGCCTGCGCGCGGTCGACCGGGGTGGACTTCATCAGCGTGGCGGCCCCCACGTCCTGATAGCCGACCTTCATGCCCTCTTCCCAATAGGCGCCATAGGGCGAGGGGGCCATGCGCCATTTCGGCGTGCCGTCCTCGTTCATCACCGGCAGGCCTTCCTTGACCATGTCGGCCGTGAAGGCAGTATACCAGAACATCTGCTGGGCGATGTTGCCCTGCGCGGGCACCGGACCGGCTTCGCTGAAGGTCATGCCGGCAGCCGCGGGGGGCGTGTAGTTCTTCAGCCAGTCGATGTATTTCTCGATCGCATAGACGGCGGCCGGGCTGTTGGTGGCGCCGCCGCGGGCCACGCAGGATCCGACCGGCTGATAGTTCTCGTTGACGCGGATGCCCCATTCGTCGACCGGAAAGCCGTTGGGTTCTCCCTTGTCGCCCATGCCCGCCATCGACATCCAGGCATCGGTGAAGCGCCAGCCGAGCGAGGGGTCCTTCTTGCCATAGTCCATGTTGCCATAGACCTGCTGTCCGTCGATCTCGCGCCCGGTGAAGAACTTGGCGATGTCCTCATAGGCCGACCAGTTGACCGGAACGCCCAGGTCATAGCCGTATTCGGCACGGAACTCGGCCATGATCTCGGGATCGGTGAACCAGTCGTGGCGGAACCAGTAGAGGTTGGCGAACTGCTGGACCGGCAGCTGGTAGAGCTTGTCGTCGGGGCCCGTGGCCGAGGCCAGGCCGATGAAGTCGTCCAGGTCCAGGTTCGGGTTGGTGACCTCGGCGCCCTCTCCGGCCATCCAGTCGGTGATGTTGCGCACCTGCTGATAGCGCCAGTGGGTGCCGATCAGGTCGGCGTCGTTGATGTACATGTCATAGACGTTCTCGCCGGTCTGCATCTGGGTCTGCAGCTTCTCGACGACGTCGCCCTCGCCGATCAGGTCATGGGTGACCTCGATGCCGGTGATGGCGGTGAAGGCCGGCGCCAGGACGCGGCTTTCGTATTCATGCGTGGTGATGGTCTCCGACACGACGTTGATCGACATGCCCTGGAAGGGCTCGGCCGCGTCGATGAACCACTGCATCTCAGCTTCCTGCTCGTCGCGGGTCAGCACGGACTGGTCGCCGATCTCCTTGTCGAGGAACGCGCGCGCGGCCTCGATGTCGGCGAAGGCCGGGCCGCTGAGCGCCAGCAGCACCGCCGTTGTGGACAGAAGTTTCAGGTTCATGTTTCCCTCCCTGGGAGCTCAGTCATTCGAGGTTCTTCAGCAGGCCTGCGGGACCCCTCACCCCCGCAGGCCGTGCCCGATCACACCCACCGGAAGACGGCGGCAGCATAGATCAGGCAGATCAACAGCGCCCAGGGCTGCATCGCCGCCCCCATCATCCCCAGCCAGGCGAGGTTGATGAAGGCAGAGCCCAGAAGCGTGATGAACAGGCGGTCGCCCCGCGTCGTCTCGATCCCCAGCACGCCGTGGCGCGGGGTCTCGGGAAAGCGGATCGCCAGGATCGTGAAGACGATCAGCAGGCCGGCGATGGTGACGAAGAACAATGCGGTGGGGGTGGTCCAGGCCATCCAGCTCATGATGTCGCTCCCTCAGACGCGGCCCAGGGCAAAGCCCTTGGCGATGTAGTTGCGCACAAAATAGATGACCAGGGCACCCGGCACGATGGTCAGGACCCCCGCTGCCGCCAAGACGCCCCAATCGACCCCCGACGCGCCCTGCGTCCGCGTCATGGTGGCCGCGATCGGTTTGGCATCGACCGAGGTCAGGGTGCGCGACAGCAGCAGCTCGACCCAAGAGAACATGAAGCAGAAGAACGCGGCAACACCTATTCCCGACGAGATCAGCGGCATGAAGATCTTGGTAAAGAACCGGCCAAAGCTGTAGCCGTCGATATAGGCGGTCTCGTCGATTTCCTTGGGCACGCCGCGCATGAAGCCCTCCAGGATCCAGACGGCCAGCGGCACGTTGAACAGGCAATGCGCCAGCGCCACCGCGATATGGGTGTCGAAGAGGCCCACGGACGAATAGAGCTGGAAGAACGGCAGCGCAAAGACGGCGGGCGGAGCCATGCGGTTGGTCAGCAGCCAGAAGAACAGGTGCTTGTCGCCCATGAAGTGATAGCGGCTGAAGGCATAGGCCGCCGGCAGGGCCACGGCCACGGAAATCACCGTGTTCATGACCACATAGATCAGACTGTTCACGTAACCCATGTACCAGCTGGGATCGGTCAGGATGGTGATGTAGTTCCTGAAGGTCAGGTTCTGCGGCCACAGGCTGAAGGTGCCGGTGATCTCGGCATTGGTCTTCAGGCTCATGTTGATCAGCCAGTAGATCGGCAGCATCAGGAACAGCAGATAGAGGCCCATCACGATCGCGCTGCCCTTGACGCGCGGCATGGCGCGGCTGCGGCGGGCGGTGGCGGCGGAATTGGTGGCGGTTGCGGTCATGTCAGCCTCCCCGTTTGTCCAGATTGGTCATTACGGTGTAGAACACCCAGGATATCAGCAGGATGACCAGGAAATACATCAGCGAGAACGCGGCGGCGGGGCCGAGGTCGAACTGTCCGAGCGCCATTTTCACCAGGTCGATCGACAGGAAGGTCGTCGCATTGCCGGGGCCTCCTCCGGTGACCACGAAGGGCTCGGTATAGATCATGAAGCTGTCCATGAAGCGAAGCAGCACGGCGATCATCAGCACGCCCGCCATCTTGGGCAGCTCGATATAGCGGAAGACCTTCCAGCGACTGGCCTGGTCGATCTTGGCCGCCTGGTAATAGGCATCGGGGATGGACTGCAGCCCCGCATAGGCCAGCAGCGCGACCAGCGACGTCCAGTGCCAGACATCCATCACGATCACCGTGACCCAGGCATGGATGGGGTTCTGGGTATAGTTGTAGTCGATGCCCAGGGCGTCCAGCGTATAGCCCAAGAGCCCGATGTCGACGCGTCCGAAGATCTGCCAGATCGTGCCGACGACGTTCCACGGGATCAGCAGCGGCAGCGACATCAGGACCAGCACCAGGCTGGCCCATGCCCCGCGCTTGGGCATGTTCAGCGCCACAAAGATGCCAAGCGGGATCTCGATCGCGATGATGATGGCCGAGAAGACAAGCTGGCGAACCAGCGCGTTCCACATCCGGGGCGAGGCCAGAAGATCCTCGAACCATCCCAGGCCGTTCCAGAAGAAGACGTTGTTCCCGAACGTGTCCTGAAAGGCATAGTTGACCACCGTCATCAGCGGGATCACCGCCGAGAACGCGACCAGCACCAGCACCGGCAGGACCAGGAACCAGGCCTTGTGGTTGACCGTCTTATCCATGTTTTTCCCCTCCCTCGGGCGCCCTCAGGCGGCCTTGACGCGCCAGTCGCCGGCGTAGACGTTGACGCGGGCCGGATCAAAGACCGCGCGGGTCATGTCGGATCCGATCGCCTGGTCCTCGGGCGCGATGATGTTCAGATCGTGGCCCATCAGGTCCGCGCGGATGATGCGGTGGCGGCCCACGTCTTCGATCCGGCGGATGGTCACGGGCAGCCCCTCGTCGCGGGACAGCCGCACATGCTCGGGGCGCACGCCGATCTGGACGTTGCCCGACAGGCCGGAATAGCTGCCCGACAGGGCAGTCGTCCCGCCCGGGACCAGCGCCTGCCGCCCGTCGATCTTGGCCGGCAGCAGGTTCATGCCCGGCGAGCCGATGAAATAGCCGACAAAGGTATGCTCGGGCCGGTCGAACAGTTCTTCCGGCGTGCCGATCTGGACCACGCGGCCGTCATACATGACCACGACCTTGTCGGCAAAGGTCAGCGCCTCGGTCTGGTCATGGGTCACGTAGATCATCGTGTGGCCGAAATCATGGTGCAGCTTCTTCAGCTGGGTGCGCAATTCCCACTTCATGTGCGGGTCGATGACGGTCAGCGGCTCGTCGAACAGCAGCGCGTTGACGTCCTTGCGGACCATGCCGCGCCCCAGGCTGATCTTCTGCTTGGCATCGGCGGTCAGGCCGCGGGCCTTGCGGTCCAGCATGTGCTCCATGCCGATCATGGCCGCGATTTCGGCGACGCGCTCGGTGACATAGCTTTCGGAACGGCCCCGGTTGCGCAACGGGAAGGCCAGGTTGTCGCGCACCGTCATCGTGTCGTAGACGACCGGGAACTGGAACACCTGCGCGATGTTGCGTTCGGCCGTGGGCGCGCGGGTCACGTCCACGCCGTCGAACAGGATGCGCCCCTGCGACGGGATCAGCAGCCCCGAGATGATGTTCAGCAGGGTCGATTTCCCGCAGCCCGACGAGCCCAGCAGCGCATAGGCGGCGCCGTCCTCCCAATCGTGGTTCAGTTCCTTCAGCGCGTAATCCTGCGGCCCCTTGGGGTCGGGCAGATAGGAATGCGCAAGGTTGTCCAGCGTGATCTTGGCCATCGTCCCCTCCTCCTCAGGCGGCAGCGGCATAGGCGGCGGGGGTGACCAGACGGCCATCCTCGTCGAAGATGTAGATGTGGCGCGGCTCCAGCCAGACCGGCAGCGACCGGCCCAGAGGCAGGTCGTGGACACCGTGGATCAGGCCCACCCATCGCTGGCCGTGATGGTCCAGGTGGATGAAGGTCTCGGACCCGGTCAGCTCGGTCACGACCAGCCTGGGCTCAAAGCGGATCGCGTCGGGCGCGTTCTGCCGGATCTCCAGGTGGTTCGGTCGAAAACCCGCCAGATAGCGGCCGTCGGCCAGGCCTGCCAGCGTGGCCGACGGCACCCCCTGCCCGTCCCCGAAGGTCAGTTGCCCGCCCGCCTTAGTCACCGGCAGGAAGTTCATCGGCGGGTCAGAAAACACCCGTGCCGTGGTCGCATCGACGGGCTGGCGATAGACATGCGGCGTCGGCCCGAACTGCGTCACCCGCCCCTCCCACAGGGTCGCGGTATTGCCGCCCAGCAGCAGCGCCTCCTCGGGTTCGGTGGTGGCATAGACAAAGATCGCGCCCGAAGCCTCGAAGATCCGCGGGATCTCGACGCGCAGCTCCTCGCGCAGCTTGTAGTCCAGGTTGGCCAGCGGCTCGTCCAGCAGGACCAGCCCTGCATTCTTGACCAGCGCGCGGGCCAGGGCGCAGCGCTGCTGCTGGCCGCCCGACAGTTCCAGCGGCTTGCGCTCCAGCATGGGCGTCAGGCGCATCATCTCGGCCGTCTCGCGCACGCGGCGGTCGATCTCGGCCCGGTCCACGCCCATCAGCCGCAGGGGCGAGGCGATGTTGTCGAAAACCGTCATCGCCGGATAGTTCACGAACTGCTGATAGACCATCGCGACCCTGCGGTCCTGCACCCGCATGCCGGTCACGTCCTGGCCTTCCCAGATCACCTTGCCGGCGGCGGGCCGGTCCAGCCCCGCCATCAGCCTCATCAGCGAGGTCTTGCCCGACAGGGTCGGACCCAGCAGCACGTTCATCGTGCCCCGTTCCAGCGTCAGATCGGTGGGGTGGATATGCACCTGCCCCTCGACGATCTTGCTGACGCCCTTCAGTTCCAAAGTCATGTCATCTTCCCTCCCCTCGACCGCCGCCCTATTCGGCGGCGGCGGTCGCTCGGCCTCTCCGGGCCCGCATCCATTCATCCAGCGCTGCGACCTGCCCCTGATCAAGGCGCAGCCCCAGCTTGCTGCGGCGCCAGACCACGTCCTCGGCGCGCCGCGCGTATTCATGCTCCATCAGCCAGACGACCTCGGCCTCGGTCAAGGTCGCGCCGAAATCGATCCCCAGATCGGCGGGCGTCTTGGACCCTGCCAGGATCCGGGCCGCCTCGGTTCCATAAGCGCGCACCATCCGCCGCGCCCATTTGGCCGTCAGATAGGGATGTGCCGCCTGCAGGTCGGCAACAAGGGTATAGACCCCGTCCACCGGAAAATCGCCGCCCGGCAGGGAATTGCCCTTTGTCCAGGGGCCCGCCAGCCCCGGGAAATGGGCGCCGATCTTCTCCAGCGCGGATTCCGCCAGCCGGCGATAGGTCGTGATCTTGCCGCCAAAGACGTTCAGCACCGGCGCGCCGCCCGTCTCATCGACCTTCAGCGTATAGTCGCGGGTCGCGGCCGTGGCGCTCTGCGCGCCGTCGTCGTAAAGGGGGCGCACGCCGGAATAGGTCCAGACCACATCCTCGGGCGTCAGCGTCTGGCGGAAATACTGGCTGGCAAAGCGCAGCAGATAGTCACGCTCTTCCGGAGTGCATTCGGGCGCGCGCGACGGATCGTCGTGATCGGCATCCGTGGTCCCGATCAGGGTAAAGTCCCCCTCGTAGGGGATCGCAAAGATGATCCGCCCATCGGTCCCTTGGAAGAAATAGCACTTGTCATGGTCGTAAAGCCGGCGGGTCACGATATGCGAGCCGCGCACCAGCCGCACGCCCTCGGTCGAGTTGAGGCGGATCTTGCTCTGGATGATGTCGCCGACCCAGGGGCCACCTGCGTTCACCAGCATCCGCGCGCGATGGACCCGTGTCTCGCCGCTCTCGACATCCTGCGTGGTGATGATCCACAGCCCGCCCTCGCGCTCGGCCGAGATCACCTTGGTCCGGGTCATGATCCGTGCGCCCCGCGCCTCGGCATCCCGCGCGTTCAGCACCACAAGGCGCGAATCCTCGACCCAGCAGTCGGAATATTCATAGGCGTGGTGAAAGCGTTCCTGCAGGGGGGCGCCCTCGGGGGTGCCGTCAAGCGACAGGGTCCGCGTGCCGGGCAGGATCTTGCGCCCGCCCAGGTTGTCGTAAAGGAACAGGCCAAGCCGGATCAGCCAGGCCGGGCGGCGCCCCTTCATCCAGGGCATGACCACGCCCAGCAGCTTGGAGGTGGGCGTGTCGGATTCAAACCGCATCTCGGGGTGATAGGGCAGCACGAAGCGCATCGGCCAGCTGATATGGGGCATCGCACGCAGCAGGACCTCGCGCTCGATCAGCGCCTCGCGGACCAGCCGGAACTCGAAATATTCCAGGTAGCGCAGGCCGCCGTGAAACAGCTTGGTCGATTGCGACGACGTCGCCTGTGCCAGGTCGCCCATCTCGGCCAGGGTCACCGAAAGCCCGCGTCCCGCCGCATCCCGGGCGATGCCGCAGCCGTTGATGCCGCCGCCGATCACGAACAGGTCGGTCATGGGTTCAGGGCTGTCGGCGGTCGCGGGCATGGATCGGGACTCCTTCATCTCGTCTTCATTTCTGCCTCAGCCCGAACGAAAAAGAAAGAACTTTGTTTTCGTTTCTTTTCATTTTGGCAGGATCATGAAGTTTCAGTTTGTTAGGCTGCTTTGGGTCAGGAAAGATGACCGTATCAGCGCCAGGATCAAAGCGAATTATGGTGATTCTCACTAAGCGTAGCGGCGCTCTGACCGTGAAACGCGCGAAAGCGAACATCTTGCTTGTTCGTCCTTGGCGTGTCACATCTGGAGAAAGCCAAAGGTGCCTTCGATGTCGCAGACCTTCCGCCAGCCCGAGATCCTCGAGATCGCCCGTCGCGACGGCAAGGTGACGGTCGAGGGGCTGGCCACGCATTTCGGCGTCACTCTGCAGACCATTCGCCGCGATCTTTCGGAACTGGCCGACATGGGCCGGCTGGAGCGTGTCCACGGCGGCGCCATCCTGCCCTCGGGCGTCGCCAATATCGGCTACGAAGAGCGCCGCGCCCTGCATCACGCGGCCAAGACCGACATCGCCCGTGCCTGCGCGGCCGAGGTCCCCGAGAACATCTCGCTGTTTCTCAACATCGGCACCAGCACCGAGGCCGTGGCGCGCGAACTGCTGGGCCACCGCAACCTCCTCGTCGTCACCAACAACATGAACGTGGCCAATATCCTGGCGGCCAATCCGCATTGCGACGTGATCGTGACGGGGGGCAGCCTGCGCCGCGCCGATGGCGGCTTGGTGGGCACGCTGGCGGCCGAGACCATCCGGCAGTTCAAGTTCGACCTGGCGGTCATCGGCTGCTCGGCGCTGGACCGCGACGGGGACCTGCTGGACTTCGACATCCAGGAGGTCGGCGTCAGCCAGACGATCCTGCGCCAGTCGCGCCGCACCTTTCTTGTGGCCGACCACTCCAAGCTGTCGCGCAGCGCGCCCGCACGCATCGCCTCGCTGGCCGAACTGGATTGCATGTTCACCGACCGCCCGCTGCCTGGCGACCTGTCGCGGGCCTGCGACGCCTGGCAAACGCGGATCCAGGTCGCGCAGCCCTAAAGCGCGGCCAAGCGCGCGGCCGTGTCGGGCAGGCGCGACAGGCTGGCGTCGATGCGGTCGCGCCAGCGGGGACCGCGGTCGCGGGCATCCTCCAGTGCTTCGGCCAGATCCTCGGGGCGATCCTGGGCCAGGATCTCGACCAAGACGGCGGCTTGCGCCCGGTCCTTGGCGGATTTCATCCGGTCGTCGGCGCGGCGGCGGTCGGCCACGATCAGCTTGTGGATGGCGAAACGCTCGGGCCTTGGCACCTGCACCAGCACGCCGCTACGATAGGGGATCGCCGCCGGGACCGGTTCGGCGATCAGGTAGTTCAGGTGGTGCAGGGCCTGGGCTTGGACTCCGAGCGCCGGCAGGTCGCGCAACCCCTCCTCCCCAAAGGCGGGCGTCAGGAACTCGACCAGCGCATTCCCGGTGGTCTGCCGCCAGCGCCAGGCGCGGCCGGGTTCCAGGCTGGGCGCCGGGGCAAAGTCGAAATCCGCCAGCACCTGCTGAACCGGCGGCGCGGCCGCATCCTCCAGCGCCAGCGACAGTCGCTCAAAACTGGCGATATCCAGATCGTCGGTCTGCGCGGTCTGCTCCAGCGACAGGCGCAGGTTCAGCTCGCCCTCGTAAAGGCGAAAGGCATGCGTGCCGACGACCGTGCCGCCAAGGCGAAAAACGCCCGCCGCCGCCAGCGCCGCCATCAGGCTGCCGCTGGTCGGGTCCAGCCCCAGGAATCCTTCGGCGCGCAAGAGCCGCACCAGACGCGCGCGATCGCGGCGACGCTGTTCCGCAGGCGCCAGATCCTCGCGCAGCGCCGCCATGCGGGCGGCCATGTCCGGGCTGTCCTCGCCCAGATAACGCTTGCGCACCTCGGTCCCGACGCGAAAGCTGTCATACCAGTAGCCGCGCCCGTTCCGAGTCACCAGCGTGGGCGTGCCACGCAGGTCGCGCAGCCCTTCGTCCCGCAGCGATCGCAGCAGGTCGTGATAGGCCGCATGGGCAAGCGAGGAATGGCGCAGGGGCATCATTGTTCAACAGTCGTTAGAACTGTTGAATACAGGCATGTTCAACAGCTGGCAAGTTTGTTGAACATCCCTGCCCCATGTCCCGGCAGATGTCGCCTATTCCCCGGAACCCGAATTGCGACTATGGCTGCCGAAAATGGCAAAGGGGCGCAAGATGCGGGTCGACCTGATCATCTTTGACTGCGACGGCGTGATTGCCGACAGCGAAGTCCTGTCTGCCGAGGTGCTGATCGACCAGCTGGCGCAGCTGGGCGTCGCCATCACCATGGAGGATGTGCGGCGCGATTTCCTGGGTCGCAGCTTTCCCACCGTCGCCGCCACGATCCGCACACGCTTTGCCCGCATCCTGCCGCCGGATTTCGAGGCGACCTATCGCAGCCGCCTGCTGGACCGCTTTGCCGCCGACCTGACCGCCACGCCCGGCATCCTTCCGGTGCTGGAGGGGCTGGCGGGGCGGCCCATCTGTGTCGCAACCTCGTCCAGCCCGCCCCGGGTGGCGCGCACCCTGCAGGTGCTGGGGCTGGCCGAACGCTTTGGCCCCCATGTCTTCACCGCCAGCCAGGTGGCGCATGGCAAACCGGCGCCCGACCTGTTCCTGTTTGCGGCGGCGCAGATGGGCTGCGCCCCGGCGCATGCCCTGGTCATCGAGGACAGCAGGCCCGGCCTTCAGGCCGCGCGCGCCGCCGGAATGCGGGTGCTGCATTATGCGGGGGGCGCGCATCTGGCGGGCCAGCCGGCACCGGACGACGCCAAAAGCTTTGCGGACTGGGCCGATTTTCCGGGCCTGCTGTCCCGGCTGGACAAGGGCGCCCCGGCATGAGCCAGAACCGCTTCACACCCGAAACCACCCGCCTGGACGACGCGGCCCGGGCCGGCTGGCTTTATTACGTCGCGGGAAACACCCAGGACGAGATCGCGCGCAAGATGGGCGTCAGCCGCCAGACTGCGCAGCGCTTGGTGGCGATGGCCTTGTCCGAGCGGCTGGTGAAGGTGCGGCTGGACCACCCGATCGGGCGCTGCATGGACCTGGCCGCCGCCCTGCGCGACCGCTTTGACCTGATCACCTGCGAGGTCGCGCCCTCGGACCCTGACGCGCCGGACCTGCTGACCGGCATCGCCATCGCCGCCGCCGCCGAGCTGGAGCGGGTGCTGAAATCGCCCGATCGCCGCATCGTCAGCCTGGGGACGGGCCGCAACCTGCGCGCCACGGTGGAACAGCTGCCCCGCATGGCCTGCCCGCAGCATGTCGTCGTCTCGCGGCTTGGCAACATGATGGAGGACGGATCGGCCACGCCCTACAACGCGACCATCCGCCTGGCCGAACGGATCGGGGCGCCGCATTTCCCCTATCCGCTGCCGGTCCTGGCGCGGGATGCGCAGGAACTGGCGGCCATGCAGCAGCAGCAGGCCGCGCAGAACACCATCCGCCTGTGCGCCCAGGCCGACCTGTCGCTGGTGGGGATCGGCCAGATGGACATGACCGCGCCACTGCATGTGGACGGCTTTCTGGGCCGCGCCGAGATGGAGGAACTGGCCCGTGCCGGCGCGGTCGGAGAGATCACCAGCTGGGTCTATGACGCGCAGGGTCGGATCATCGACTGCGCCTTCAACCGCCGCGTGGCTTCGGCCCCCCTGCCCCCTGCGGGCGAGCGTCCGGTGATGGCGGTCGCTTCGGGACAGGCCAAGCTGCCGGCGATCCGCGCGGCACTGACCGGTCGGCTGATCAATGGCCTGATCACCTCCGAGGCCACAGCCGAGCGCCTGCTGGCCTGATCCCTTTCCCATCGAAACACCAAATGCCGGGACGCCGAAGCTGCCCGTTGACAGAATCGTGTCCGGGGTTGAGTATATGCCCATCGGAAGGGCAAATGCCCAACCGCCAAGGGAGGACTTCATGAACACCACTTTGCGCGCCCTTCTGGGCGCTACGGCCCTGTGCGCCGCAGGCGGCATCGCCGCCGCACAGGACAACGTGACGCTGACCATCGCGACCGTCAACAATGGCGACATGATCCGGATGCAGGCGCTGGCGTCCGACTTTACCGAAAAACACCCCGACATCGCGCTGGAATGGGTCACGCTGGAGGAAAACGTCCTGCGCCAGCGCGTCACCACCGACATCGCCACCAAGGGCGGCCAGTATGACGTGATGACCATCGGCACCTACGAGGTTCCGATCTGGGGCGCGCAGGACTGGCTGGTCCCGCTGAACGACCTGCCGGGCGATTACGATGTCGACGACCTGCTGCCGGCGATCCGCGATGGCCTGACGGTGGATGGCAACCTTTATGCGGCGCCCTTCTATGGCGAAAGCTCGATGGTGATGTACCGCACCGACCTGATGGAGGAGGCCGGCCTGGAGATGCCCGAGGCACCGACTTGGGACTTCATCAAGGAAGCCGCCGCCGCCATGACCGACAAGGAGGCCGAGGTCTATGGCATCTGCCTGCGCGGCAAGGCGGGCTGGGGCGAGAACATGGCCTTCCTGACCGCGATGGCCAACAGCTATGGCGCGCGCTGGTTCGACGAGGAGTGGAACTCCCAGTTCGACAGCCCCGAATGGAAGGCGGCGCTGGACGACTACCTGATGCTGATGAACGAATACGGCCCTCCGGGCGCGGCGAACAACGGCTTCAACGAGAACCTGGCGCTGTTCCAGCAGGGCAAGTGCGGCATGTGGATCGACGCCACGGTCGCCGCCAGCTTCGTGACCAACCCCGAGGATTCGACCGTGGCCGACAAGGTCGGCTTTGCCCTGGCGCCCGACAACGGCCTGGGCAAGCGCGGCAACTGGCTCTGGGCCTGGTCGCTTGGCATTCCCGCCGGCAGCCAGAAGGTCGATGCCGCGAAAGAGTTCATCGCTTGGGCGACCTCCAAGGAATATACCGCCATGGTCGCCGAGAAGGAGGGCTGGGCCAACGTCCCGCCGGGCACCCGTCAGTCGCTCTATGACAACCCGGAATACCAGAAGGTCCCCTTCGCCAAGATGACCCTGGACAGCATCAAGGCCGCCGATCCGACGCAGCCGACCGTGGATCCGGTGCCCTATACCGGCATCCAGTTCGTCGCCATCCCGGAATTCCAGGGGATCGGCACCGCGGTGGGCCAGCAGTTCGCGGCCGCCCTGGCCGGACAATCGACCGCCGAACAGGCGCTGTCGAATGCTCAGGCCCTGACCACGCGCGAGATGACCCGCGCGGGCTATCCCAAGTAAGCCGAACCTCCCTCGGCGGGCCGCCTTTCCTCGACTGCAACGGGGTGGCCCGCCCCTTTTCCCGCCTGTCCCGGTACACCTGACGTGCCGCCCGACGAAGGGGCTTTTCCATGTCCACCAAGGCATCCCGGACCGCGGCCCGGCTGATGATCTCGCCCGCGGTCCTTTTGCTGCTGGCCTGGATGATCGTGCCGCTGTCGATGACGCTCTACTTCTCGCTCCTGCGCTACAACCTGCTGATGCCGGGCATGGAAAGCTGGGCGGGGTTCGAGAATTATCGCTATTTCTTCACCGACCCGGCTTTCAGCGCGGCCCTGTTCAACACGCTGGCGCTGGTCGGCGGCGTCCTGGTCATCACCGTGATCGGCGGCATCCTGGTCGCGCTGCTGCTGGACCAGCCCTTCTGGGGGCAGGGGATCGTGCGGCTGCTGGTCCTGGCGCCCTTCTTCGTGATGCCGACCGTCTCGGCGCTGGTCTGGAAGAACATGTTCATGAACCCGGTGAACGGGGTCTTTGCCTGGCTGGCGCGGGTGTTCGGCCTGCAGCCCTATGACTTCCTGACGCAGGCGCCCCTGGCGTCGATCATCGGGATCGTGGCCTGGCAGTGGCTGCCTTTCGCGGCGCTGATCCTGCTGACGGCGCTGCAGTCGCTGGACAGCGAGCAGATGGAGGCCGCCGAGATGGATGGCGCATCGCCCCTCAAGCGGTTCTGGTTCATCACCCTGCCGCACCTGTCGCGGGCGATCACCGTCGTCATCCTGATCCAGACCATCTTCCTGCTGTCCATCTTTGCCGAGATCCTGGTGACCACCAATGGCGGTCCGGGCACGGCCAGCACCAACCTGACCTTTCTGGTCTACATGCAGTCGCTGCTGCAGTTCGACGTGGGCCTGGGCTCCGCGGGCGGGGTCGTGGCGATCATCCTGGCCAATATCGTGGCGATCTTCCTGATGCGGATGATCGGCAAGAACCTCGACGCATAGGAGATCATCATGCCCCGTGCCGTCACCACCCGCCGCAAGGCTGTCACGACCCTCATCGCCTGGACCGTCGGCCTGCTGATCTTCTTTCCGATCCTCTGGACCGTGCTGACCAGCTTCAAGACCGAGGCAGACGCGATCGCCATCCCGCCCCGCTTCCTGAATTTCGACTGGACGCTGGAAAACTATGTCACCGTGCAGGAGCGTTCGGACTATTTCCGGCACTTCTGGAACTCGGTCGTCATCTCGGTCGGCTCGACGCTGATCGGGCTGGCGATCGCGATCCCGGCGGCCTGGGCCATGGCCTTCGTGCCGGGAAGGCGCACCAAGGACGTGCTGATGTGGATGCTGTCCACCAAGATGCTGCCGCCCGTGGGCGTGCTGGTGCCGATCTACCTGCTGTTCCGCGACACGGGGCTTCTGGACACGCGCATCGGCCTGGTCATGGTCCTGACGCTGATCAACCTGCCGATCATCGTCTGGATGCTCTACACCTATTTCCGCGAAATCCCCGGAGAGATCCTGGAGGCCGCGCGCATGGACGGCGCCGGGCTGCGGTCGGAGATCCTCTATGTGCTGACGCCGATGGCGGTGCCGGGGATCGCCTCGACCATGCTTCTGAACATCATCCTGGCCTGGAACGAGGCGTTCTGGACGCTGAACCTGACCGCCGCCAAGGCGGCGCCCCTGACCGCCTTCATCGCCAGCTATTCATCGCCCGAGGGGCTGTTCTACGCCAAGCTCAGCGCGGCCTCGACCATGGCCATCGCGCCGATCCTGATCCTGGGCTGGTTCAGCCAGAAACAACTCGTCCGCGGCCTGACCTTCGGCGCCGTGAAATAGGAGACGATGATGGGACGCATCACCCTTGAGAACGTGACCAAGCGCTTTGGCGAGGTCGAGGTCATCCCGCCCTTGGACCTGGACATCGGCGACGGCGAATTCGTGGTCTTTGTCGGGCCGTCCGGCTGCGGCAAGTCCACCCTGCTGCGGCTGATCGCCGGGCTGGAGGACACCTCGGGCGGGCGCATCCTGATCGACGGGCAGGACGCCACCGACACCCCGCCCGCCAAGCGCGGGCTGGCCATGGTCTTTCAATCCTACGCGCTCTACCCGCACATGTCGGTCAGAAAGAACATCGCCTTTCCGATGCGCATGGCGGGCCTGGACCAGGCCGAACAGGATCGTCGCATCGAGGCCGCGGCCAAGGCGCTGAACCTGACCGCCTATCTGGACCGCCGCCCCGGCCAGCTGTCGGGCGGCCAGCGCCAGCGCGTGGCCATCGGGCGGGCCATCGTGCGCGAACCTTCGGCCTTTCTCTTCGACGAGCCGCTGTCGAACCTGGACGCCGCCCTGCGCGTCGGCATGCGGCTGGAAATCAGCGAACTGCACAACCGTCTTCGGACGACGATGGTCTATGTCACCCATGACCAGGTCGAGGCGATGACCATGGCCGACAAGATCGTGGTGCTGCAAGCCGGCCGGATCGAGCAGGTGGGCAGCCCGATGGACCTCTATCGCGCGCCCCGGAACCTGTTCGTCGCGGGCTTCATCGGCAGCCCCAGGATGAACCTGCTGACCGGCGCGCCGGCCGCTGAATTCGACGCCACCACCATCGGCATCCGTCCCGAACATGTCGGTGTTTCCGCGACCGAGGGGACATGGAAAGGCCGCGTCGGCGTCAGCGAGCATCTGGGCAGCGACACGTTCTTCTATGTAGAGGACACCGGGCTGGCCGAAACCATCACCGTGCGTGCGGGCGGCGACATCGACCTGCACCACGGCGACACGGTCTGGCTGACCCCGGACCCAGACCGCATCCACCGCTTTGACAAAAACGGAGACCGCATCGCATGAGGCTATCGGGAAAATCCGCGCTGATCACCGGTGCCGCGCGGGGCATCGGGCTGGAGTTCGCGCGCGCCTATCTGGCCGAGGGGGCGCAGGTCGCCATCTGCGACATCAACGAACAGGCGGCCCAGGCCGCCGCGCGTGCCTTGGGCGACGGCGTCATTGCCGTTGGGCTGGACGTCACCGACCGCGACAGCATCGAACGCTGCGTGGCGGTGGTGGTGGAGGCCTTTGGCGGGATCGACATCCTGATCAACAATGCCGCCCTCTTCAGCGCCGCGCCCCTGGCCGAGATCACGCGCGAAGATTACAACCGCATCTTCTCGGTCAATGTCGAAGGCACGCTGTTCATGATGCAGGCCGTGGCACGGTCGATGATCGCGCGCGGCAAAGGCGGGCGGATCATCAACATGGCCAGCCAGGCAGGGCGTCGGGGAGAATCCCTGGTCGCCGTCTATTGCGCCAGCAAGGCCGCCGTCATCAGCCTGACGCAGTCGGCGGGCCTGAACCTGATCGCGCATGGCATCAACGTGAACGCCATCGCGCCGGGCGTCGTCGACGGCGAGCACTGGGACGGCGTCGATGCCTTCTTCGCGCGCTACGAGGGCAAGGCCCCGGGCCAGAAGAAGGCCGAGGTCGGCGCGGCCGTTCCCTTTGGCCGCATGGGCACCGCGGCCGACCTGACGGGGATGGCGGTGTTCCTTGCCTCGTCCGATGCCGATTACATCGTCGCCCAGACCTACAATGTCGACGGCGGCAACTGGATGAGCTGACGTTTTTTCTTCCTGCACTTCCACGGTCCCCGCAGGCCCCCGGGCATTGCGCCGGACGATCTGACGAAAGGTCCAACCATGGCCATCCCCCTGACCCAGGCCGCCCTGCCCCAGCTGCCCGACACGGTCGCGCGCCCCGGCTATGACCGAGCGGCGCTGACCCGCGGCATCCTGCATGTGGGCGTCGGCAACTTTCATCGCGCGCATATGGCCTGGTATCTGGACCGGCTGTTCCAGTCCGGCCAGGGCCATGACTGGGCGCTGGTCGGCGCCGGCGTCCGCCCCGGCGACGCCCAGATGCGCCAGCGCCTGGCCGATCAGGACTGGCTGAGCACGCTGGTCGAACTGGACCCGGCGGGCCTGTCGGCGCGGGTGCTGGGATCGATGGTCGACTTCGTGCCCGTCGATACGGCCGCGACCGTCGCGGCGATGTCCGATCCCGCGATCCGCATCCTGTCGCTGACGATCACCGAGGGCGGCTATTACGTCGACGCCAAGACCGACGGCTTTGACGCCGCGCATCCCGACATGGTCCATGATGCCGCCCATCCCGAGGCGCCGCGCAGCGTGTTCGGCATGATCCTGGCTGCGCTGCGGACCCGGCGGGCGGCGGGACTGCCGCCCTTCACGGTGCTGTCCTGCGACAACCTGCCGGAAAACGGCCATGTCTGTCAGCGCACCGTCACCGGCCTCGCCCGCCTGTCCGACCCGCAGCTGGCGGATTGGATCACCGCGAATGTCGCCTTTCCGAACTCGATGGTGGACTGCATCACGCCCGCTACCTCGGACCGGGAACGGGCGCTGGTGCGCGACCGCTTTGGCATCCTCGATGCCGCGCCCGTGGTCTGCGAACCCTTCCGCCAATGGGTGCTGGAGGACAAATTCCCCCAGGGCCGCCCGGCGCTGGAAACCGTTGGCGCCGAATTTGTTGCAGATGTCAGCCGGCACGAACTGATGAAGCTGCGCATCCTGAACGGGGGTCATGCGGCCATCGCCTATGCCTCGGCCCTGCTGGGGCATCATTTCGTTCATGACGCAATGGCCGACGCGCTGATCGCCGACTGGCTGCGGGCGCTGGAAACGCGCGAAATCCTGCCCACGCTGCAGCCGATCCCCGGCGTCAGCTATGACGCTTACCTGGCCCTGATCGTCAGCCGCTTCTCCAATCCCGAGATCGGCGACACCATCCCGCGGCTGTGCCTGGACGGGTCGAACCGACAGCCCAAGTTCATTCTGCCCACGCTGCGCGACCGACTGGTGGCGGGCGGCGGCATCGACGGGTTGGCGCTGGAACTGGCGCTGTGGTGCCACTACTGCGAAGGCACGACCGAGGCGGGCGAGGCGATCCCGCCCAACAACGACAATCACGCGGCGCTGCGCGAACGGGCCTTGGCGGCCCGCGACCACCCCGACGCCTTTCTGGAAAACCCCGCCATCTTCGGCGATCTGGCTCAGTCGCAGCCGCTGCGGCAGGCCTTCGCGGCACAGCTGCAATCGCTGCATCGTCAGGGCGTCCGCGCCACGCTAGAGGGCTACCTGCGCGGCTAGGCCTCCAGGCTCAGGCGCGGCTGCGTCTCGGCGGGCGCTGCGGCGGTGGTGACGTCGTTGCGCGTCCGCGGCAGCGCCTGCGGCTGTTCGCGCTGCAGATAGGCCAGCAGCGCCTCGCGGATCTCGCAGCGCAGGTCAAAGGCGCGGCCCGCATGGCTTGCGCTGGCCAGAATGCGGATCTCGGCCTCGCGGGCGGTATAGTCTGTCACTTGCAGCGCAAAGACATCACCGTTCCACAGGCGCGAGGCCTTGACGATGCGCTCGGCTTCGGCCCGCAGGGCTGGGACATCGACAGAGAAATCGACATACATCATCACCACCCCGATCAGGGTGGCGTCGCTGCGGGTCCAATTCTGGAACGGCTTTTCCATGAAGTGGTTCAGCGGCACGATCAGGCGGCGCTTGTCCCAGATCCGCACCACCACATAGGTCGCGGTGATCTCCTCGACATTGCCCCATTCGCCCTCGACGATCACCGCGTCGTCGATGCGGATGGGCTGGGTCAGGGCCAACTGGATGCCCGCCACGATGTTCCGCAACACGGGCTGCAGTGCAAAGCCCACCACGATGCCCGCGGCCCCCGCCGAGGCCAGCAGGCTGACCCCGTATTGCCGCACGCCGTCGATGGTCATCAGCGCGGCACTGACGCCGACCCCGACGATCAGGATGACGCCGACGCGCTGCAGGATGCGGGTCTGGGTGACATGCTTGCGCGCCAGCAGGTTGTCCTCGACATCAAGCCGGAAGCGCCGCAGGTGCAGCGTCATCCAGATCTCCAGTGTCGTCTTCAGAAACCAGGTCACGCAGCCGATGAAGGCGATCAGCAGCAGGTGCCGCAGCACCGCACCCTCGGCCGGGGGCAGGCGCACGGCATTGGCGGCCATCGACAGGGCGACGACCATCAGGCCCAGCTGTACCGGCCCGCGGGTAAGCGCCAAAAGCGGCCGCCAGAAGGTGGTATCGCGGACAAGCCCGCGCAGCACCAGCCGATAGATGAGAAAGCAGGCGGCCCAGGACAGGGCCAAGGCCACGAGGAAGATCAGGGTCGTCTCTGTCCAGCGGGACATCGCACCTCCGGGCTTCAGGCCGCGGACGCGGCGGGGATCGGGCTTGGCGCCCGCGAGCCTTGAATGCCGCGCGCAGGGTCGGGAACAACTGCGGCGCCGGCCGGTTCCCCGAGCTTCGCGGGATCGGCGGCTGACGGCAGCTTCATGCAGGAGGAATTCCCTGCGGGTCTTGGGGAAAAGATGGCCCTAAGGCTCTTCTTCCCTCCCGCTGCGCATTCACTACCAAAGTCGAGCGACCCGAAGCGGAGAAGCTAATCCTGCCAGACCGGGCGGGCGGGGTTGCGGCTGCAGATGCCTGGTGCAGGCTGCGGCAAAGCAAGTTCGCCAAGAGAGCCTGCGGCTTCTCCCGTATTCTTGTGCTGGCCGACGTCCGTTCTCGGCATATGGCGCTGGAGCTGTCGGTGGCGACATTCCAGAAGCGGTGGGGCTGATCCTACAGGCGAGTTCGATGGCCACCCTCCGACCATCCATTGAACCGGCTGCCCGCCCCCACCAACGGCGCAAGCCGGCACCTCGACCCGTTCAGCGGTAGAACCAGACCACCGCCGCGATCACCAGCAGAAGCAGCGCGATGGGCAGGGCCACCGCCGACAGCGCCAGTCCGGTCCCTGATTTCTGGCTGGTGCGATAGTAATCCATGTCGGCGGGGGCACCCGCCTCTCCGGCCGAGCGATCTAGGTTGGCCGTTTCGGCGACCTGCGCCTCGCCCGGCGTGACCGGATCGCCAACCTGGTCAACAGGCCCTCGGCTGCCAAAGGCACCCCCGGCGGGACCCGGGTGATCCTGTGCGGCACGGGGGTTCAGGGGCCCGGTGTCAGGTTCCGGCCGTGGCCCCGCCTCTGTGGGTCGGCGATCAGCGTCGCGGCTGTCGTTCATGGCCGCCTCTCCTCTTCTGAAGGCCAGTGCAGGGAATGGTCACCCGGACTGGCCTGCCTTGGCTTCTTCTTCTTCAGGCGCGGCTTCGGCATCGTCCTCGATCAGAAGGTCGATGAGCGCCTGATGCAGCAGATCGTTGCAGGCTGCTTCGTCCTGTCCTGCCATGGCACGGGCCTCGTCCACGGCCGCGCGCAGCGACTGGACGCGGGTTCCGGCTTCGGCGGAAGGTTCAAGTCCCGACGCCTGAGTGCCGTCCGAAGTGTCGTTTTCCATCGACCCGACCTCGGCGCTCGGCGGTTCGGTATCGACCGCGGGGCGATCACCCCCCGGATCGGTGGTGGTCCCGTCGCCCGTCAGAGCCTGCGCCTCGCGGGCACCGGCCACCCCCTGCCCCCCGGTCGAGGCGGAGATCACCGCCCGCGAGGCCTGATCCAGAACCTCGTCCATGAAATCCAGCCGCTCGGCACAATCGGCCGATGCTGCCCCTGCAGTCGCCACGGTCAGGCAGATGGCGGTCAGGCTGCGTGTAAAGCGCATGTTCGTCTCCTTCAGGCGCGCAGCTGGTCGCCCACCGGCAGGTGCCGGATGCGCTGGCCGGTTGCGGCAAAGATCGCGTTGATGATGGCGGGCGGAACCGGGGGCAGGCCGGGTTCCCCGACCCCCCCAAGGGGGCTGTCGTAGCCCTGGTCCCCGACCAGATGCACCCGGATCTCGCGCGGGGCGGTTTCCATGCGGGGCACCAGGTAGCTGTCGAAGTTGTCCTGTTGCACGCGGCCGTCGGCGAAGGTGATCTGCGACATCAATGCCTGCCCGGTGCCCATGACCACCGCCCCCTCCATCTGCGACCGGATGCGGTCGGGGTTCACATGGGCGCCGCAATCGACCGCGATGTCGACGCGCGGGATGCGGACATCACCCGCCTCGGACACCTCGACCTCGGCCACGACGGCCACATGGGTCAGAAAGCTGTAATGCGCGGCCAGGCCAAGGCCCGAGCGCGCCGGCATCTGCCGGCCCCAACCCGCAGCCTCGGTCGCGACCTGGATCACGCGGCGCAGACGGCCGGTGTCCAGCGGATAACGGGCCGGATCCTCGCCATAGTTCCAGACGTCGCCCATGTCGGTCGGGTTGATCTGTCGTACGGGGCCGATCACCTCCAGCAGGTAATCGCGCGGATCGCGGCCCGCCTCATGCGCCAGTTCCGCGATGAAGGACTGGATCGCGAAGGCATGCGGGATGTTCGACACCGACCGGTACCAGCCGATGCGCGCATGGGCCTGCGCCTGCGGGTTCTCGGCACGCACATTGGGGATGTCCAGGGGCATGTTGGTCAGGCCCATCCCCAGCTCGAAGGGCAGCTTCTGCTGCGGATCCGGTGCAAAGATCGACCCGATCGTGGGCGCTGCGGTCCGGTGCAGCCAAGCGACCGGCCGCCCGTCTTCGTCCAGGCCGGCCTCCAGCCGCTCCAGCGAGACGGTATGGAAGAAGCTGTGGTGCAGGTCGTCTTCCCGCGTCCAGGTGACCTTGACCGGCGCGCCGTCCATTTCGCGCGACAGGACGGCCGCCTCCAGCACGAAGTCGGGCTTGGACTTGCGACCGAAGCCGCCGCCCAGCAGGGTCACGTTCACCGTCACGTCCTCGGGTTGCAGCCCCAGTTTCTCGGCCAATCGAACGCGCGTGACCTGCGGTGCCTGCACGCAGGCCCAGACCTCGCACTTGCCGTCGCGGATCTGCGCCAGCGCTGCAGGGGGCTCCATCGGGGCCTGGGCCAGGTGCGGGATGTAGTACTCTGCCTCGACACGTGTCGCGGCGCTTTCCAAGGCAGCCCGGGCGTCACCCTGATTGCGCACCTCGACCCCTTCGCCCTCACGGGCAGACTGCTCCAACTCGGTGCGGAAGGCTTCCGAGTCATAGCTGCCGTGTTCGCCGCCTTCCCATTCGATCTCCAGCGCGGCACGGCCCTGCATCGCGGCCCAGGTGTTGTCGGCAATGACCGCCACGCCGCCCAGGGGTTGGAACTCGGACGGCAGCGCCGGCGACTCCAGCACGACCACTCGGCGCACGCCCGGCACCTCCAGCGCAGCCGTGTCGTCATGGCTGGCGACGCGCCCGCCCAGCACCGGCGGGCGGGCGATCACCGCGAACAGCATGCCATCGGCCTTGGCATCGATGCCATAACGCGTGGTACCGCGGGTGATGTCGGGATTGTCGATCAGGCCGATGTCGTCGCGGCCGATATAGCGGAACTGGTCGGGCGTCTTGAGGGTCAGCGTCTGGCGATCGGGGATTTCTGCCTCTGCGGCACGGGCGGCCATTTCGCCGTAACCGGCGCTGCGGTCCGAGGCGGCGTGGCGCAGCATGTGGTTCTGCGCCTCGATTTCCTCGACCGGGACGCCCCATTCGGCAGCGGCGGCTTCGCGCAGCATCTGCCGGGCTGCGGCGCCCGCCCGGCGCATCGGCTGGAAAAAGTGCCGCAGGCTGCGCGAGCCGTCGGTGTCCTGGTTGCCAAAGCGCGGCTCGTCGCCGGGGGCCTGGGCGACCTTCACCCGGTCCCAATTGGCCTCCAGCTCATCGGCCACGACCATTGCCATGGAAACGCGAACCCCCTGACCCATTTCTGACCGATGCACCGTGACGGTCACGGTACCGTCGGGGTCGATCGCCACGAAGATGGTCGGATCGTCCTGCCAGCCATGCGGCATGGCATCGGCGCCGAATTCCAGCGGCGCTTCGGGCTCCTGCGCCGCTCCGGGCAGACCGATCGACAGGACCAGTGCGCCCGCACCCATGCCCATCAGGACGGCGCGGCGGCTGACATTGCGAAGATGTTCCATCAGATTTCCTCCTGACCGGAAGCGCGCTTGATGGCGGCGCGGATGCGCGGATAGGTCCCGCAGCGGCAGAGGTTCTGGCTCATCACGGCGTCGATATCCTCATCCGTGGGGTCGGGCGTTTCGGCCAACAGGGCTGCGGCCTGCATCATCTGGCCCGACTGGCAGTACCCGCATTGCGCGACGTTCAGGTCCCGCCAGGCGACCTGCACGGGGTGCGAGCCGTCGGGCGACAGCCCCTCGATCGTGGTGACTTCGGCACCCTCGGCCACCGACAAGGGCGTGATGCAGGAAAAGCTGGGCGTGCCGTCGATATGGACCATGCAGGCCCCGCACAAGGCCGCGCCGCAGCCGAACTTGGTCCCGGTCAGCCCAAGCTGGTCGCGCAGAAACCACAAGAGCGGCATGTCCGGATCGCCGTCGAAGCGTTGCGACTGGCCGTTGACGGTCAACTCGATCATGGTGGTCCCCTTTGCTCAAATATCGGAACCGGCAGTGCCCATGGCCCACCGGTCCCGGAAAAAGCCGCGCCCCTTGGGGGGCGCGGTGCGTCATGTCAGCGCCGGCCGGTGCGCGGCTTGATCAATTCGACCTCCTGGGCGTCCGGCAGGTCCGACGCGTCCTGCGCATCGTCCAGATCGCTGCCCCAATTGTCCGACCCGCCGATGCCGGCGGTGCCGGGCGTCCGGGCCACCTCTTCCAGCCCCATGTCGTCGGGCCGGTTCTGGTCCAGATCAGGGCTGCGCTCGCCTTGGGTCAGAAGATCACGGTCGTCCTTGTCCTGCCCGTCCTGGTCGGACAGGACACCTTCGTCGCGCAGCTGGCGCTCGGCCCCGGCCCAATGGTCCGCTTCGCGGCCTTCGGGGCTGCCTTCACTTTCCCAGATCTGATGGGCGCGTGCCCGGATCTGTTCCGTCCTGTCCATATCATCCTCCCTGACGATGCCGGCGCGAAACCCGGCATCGGTCGATATGTTCCAGGGTTCAGCGCGTCAACGCGACGACACCCTGCCACCCCAGAGGAACCTGCCCCGACACCGCCTCGTCGCAGGCGACATCCCGACGCGCCGTGTCGATGCGCAGACGCCATTCGCCCTCGGGCAGCACAAAGTCCATGTCGTCTCCTGCATTCAGCAGGATCAGGACCTCGTCGCCGGAGGGCTGGCGCATCAGCATGCCGACGGTCCGCAGATCCTCCTCCGCCCAATCCGCGTCGGTCATCGCATCGCCGCGGGCATGCAGCCAGTGGCTGGTCGGCTGACCGTCCTCGGCCTGGTCGGGCTTGTCGGCGAACCGGCTGCAGGCCAGCGACATCTCGGACCGGAATGCCGCCAGGGCTTCGACCGCCTGCGTCAGGTCCGCGCGACCCTTGGTCCAGTCCAGCCAGGAGATCTCGTTGTCCTGGCAATAGGCGTTGTTGTTGCCATCCTGGCTGTGGCCCATCTCGTCGCCTGCCAGGATCATCGGGACGCCCTGCGACAGGAAGACTGTCGCCAGCATGCCCCGAACCCGCCGCAGACGCGCGGTATCGATACCCTCGTCCTCGGACGGCCCTTCGGCACCAAGATTGTCCGAGATGTTGTGGTCGTGGCCGTCGCGATTGTCCTCGCCATTGGCCTCGTTGTGCTTCTCGTTGTAGCTGACGGTGTCCCACAGCGTGAAGCCGTCATGGGCCGCGACAAAGTTGATGCTGGAGGTCGCGGGCCGATGGCTGTGGTTGAACTGAACAGGCGACCCCGAGAGCCGTTCCGAGATCGCGCCCAGCATGCCCGGATCGCGACGCCAGAAGGCGCGGGTGTCGTCGCGGAACTTGTCGTTCCACTCGCGGAAGGGCCAGCGATAGCCGCCGACCTGATAGCCGCCGTCGCCCACGTCCCAAGGCTCGGCGATCAGCTTGATGCCCGACAGGATGGGGTCCTGCCGGATCGCATTGAAGAACGATCCATCACGCTCGAAGCCTTCGGATTCGCGTCCCAGGGTCGAGGCCAGGTCGAACCGGAACCCGTCGACATGCATCACCTGCACCCAATAGCGCAGGCTGTCCATGACCATGCGCAGCACCATCGGATGGGCCACGTTCAGCGTGTTGCCCGTGCCGGTGGTGTCAAAGCTGTGGCGCGGGTCCTCAGGGGACAGCAGGTAATAGGAGGCGTTGTCGATGCCGCGGAAGGACAGCGTCTGGCCCAGTTCGCTGCCTTCGCAGGTGTGGTTAAAGACCACGTCAAGAATGACCTCGATCCCCGCCTTGTGGAAGCGGCGGATGGTTTCCTTGACTTCGCGGATCTGGCCCGAATGCAAATAAGGGGCATGCGGCGCAAAGAAGGACAGGGTCGAATACCCCCAGTAATTCGACAGGTCCTTTTCCACCAGATAGCGGTCATTGGCAAAGGCATGGATCGGCAGCAGTTCCAGCGTGGTCACGCCGATCTTCTTCAGATGGTCGATGACCGCGTCGCTGGCCAGGCCGCGGAAGGTGCCGCGGATGTCCTCGGGGACCTCGGGATGCAGCTGGGTCATGCCCTTGGCATGCCCCTCATAGATCACCGTCTGCGGCCACGAGGTGCGCAGCGCCCGGTCGCTGTCCCAATCGAACTGCGAGTCCACAACAACGCCCTTGGGCATAAAGGGCGCGCTGTCACGTTCGTCAAAGCTGAGATCGTCTTCCCCAATGGTATAGCCATGCAGGGCATCGTCCCAGATGATCTCGCCGCGCAATTCGCGCGCATAGGGGTCCAGCAGCAGCTTGTTGTGGTTGAAGCGGTGCCCTTCGGCCGGGGCATAGGGGCCGTAGACGCGATAGCCATAGACCTGGCCGGGCATCACGCCGGGAAGATAGCCGAACCAGATGCCGCCCTCCATCTCGGGCAGGCGCAGGCGGTGCAGCTCCTTCTTGCCGCTTTCGTCGAAGAGGCACAGTTCGACCGCAGTGGCGTTCTCGGAAAACAGCGCAAAGTTCGTCCCCTCGCCCATGAACTCGGCACCGAGGGTATCGGACCTGCCCTGAGACAGATCGAAGACGGGGGGACTGGACATATCAAGCATGAAGATCACGATCGTTGCGGGCCGGTGCCTTGGCACGGGCAGATGGACGGGGCCGGGCGCGGTCCAGACGTTCGGCCGCGCGACCCTGTATCATCGCCGGAGTGATCAAGATGGTTCCCGACGGCGTGCGGGTAAACCAGCGCGCGTCCTCTTCCGGATCCTCTCCCGTCGTCAGTCCGGCGGGGACATGGGTGCCGGCGGCAACGATCGTATCGACCAGCCGGGCGCTCTCGGGCACAACCGCACCGGGCATGGCGATGCTGCCGCGGCCCAGGTACCAATCCGAGGGCGGGCAGGCCCGCGGTAGCCGCGCGGGCTCGGCCTGCAGGAAGTCCAGCTGGGTCAGGCGCAGCGAATCCAGCGTCCCCACATCGCGCCAGTAGGCACGCCCCGAGGGGCCGGCAGGCAGCCGATAGGCCGCAGCCACGCCTTGGGCCACGGCAGCCGGGATCACGTCATGTCCGAAGTCCAGCGCCTCGACCGGTCCGTCGAACAGCGCCCTGCGCAGCCAGGCCTTTGAGAAGACATAGACCCCCATCGAGGCCATCGCCTTGTCCGGCTCTCCGATGATGGCCGGAGGGTGGCTGGGCTTTTCAAAGAAGGACGTAATGCGCCCCGCCGCGTCGGCCTGCATCACCCCGAACCCCTTCGCCTCGTGCAGCGGCACGACATCGACCGCCACCGTGGCCGCCGCGCCCGAGGCGCGATGGGCGGAGAGAAGTTCAGCGTAATCCATGTAATAGACGTGGTCGGCCGCCAGAACCAGAACCTCGTCGCCGCCCCAGTCCTGCACTTCCGTCCAGTTCTGGCGCACGACATCGGCCGTACCCAGATAGCGGTCGCGGCCATCCCGCAGCATCAGACCGCCCTTGGCAAAGTGACGGCCCCACCGCGCCGGCAGGTGATCATGCAGGGTCTGCGGCGCATATTGCGTGGCGATCAGCATGCGCTCCAGCCCCGACCGGACGGCGTTGGCCATGGCAAAGTCGATGATGCGGTTGCTGCCGGCAAAATGGACGGCGGGCTTGCTGTCCTTCGCCGTCAGGTCATGCAACCGGGTGCCCTTGCCGCCCGCCAGCAGGATCGTGGCCACGTCGAGGGCAGGTCCCTTGGGCGCGTGGGAAGGGCTGCGGAACTGAACTTGCGCGATGGCTGTCACGGGGGCGATCCTCTGCTTTGAGTGAGGCCGCGCATCTGCGGGTTGCCGCAGATGCACGGTTGGGTGACGGAGGAACCGCCTCACGCCCCGGTTGTTCCTGAAGCCATCAAATGTTAGTGAGGGCCCCCGCCTGCCTAATCCTGAAGCAGACGGACGCGGCAACCGTCGGCCGATGCCCAGTCCAAAACTGCCTCCGACCCCAAGTCCGCCGGTCTGTCGGAATAATCGATCTGGGCCACCAGCCGCCGCCCCTCCAGCTCACGAGTCAGGACGACACCCTTGTCGTCGATGCGGACCTCACTGCCGGCATCGCGCAGGAAATCTGCATGCTCCTGACGCAAGGACAGAAGGCGCCGCGTCCAGCGCGCCTTGCGCCCCCCCAGGCTGTCGACATCGGGAAGCCGCGCCAAGGCCTGGAAGTCGATGGGCCGGCGGTTGTCCGGATCCGTCAGGGCCAGGAACAGGTCCTCCGTGCCGCGGTAGATGTCGGGGAAGCCCGGCATGACGACCTTGAACAGCAGTTGCGCCATCACCAAGCCCTCTGCCCGCGACAGAAGCGCGGTCAGAGCCTCCGGCGTGTCCCGGTCCCAGGCCGCAAGAACCGCTCCCCCGAAGGCCGAGGCCGCCTTTTCGGCCGCTTCGTCGGGTGCGGTCCAGAAGCTGGTCAGCTTGGCCTCGCGCATGGCCTTTTCCATATGCGCGGTCAACCGCTCGGCAGCCTCTTCCGCGCCATGCAGCCCAAGCGCCGATTGCAGCACATACCAGCGCCAGCGCGGCTCGACCGCCTCGGCGTCGGGCAAGGCCAGTGCCGCTTCGTGCAGGGTGGCGAAGGCCTGCGGCAGGTGGCTGATCGCCACCATCCGCATCCGCGAATCCTCGGAGCGCTTGGTGTCGTGGGACGAGGTCAGGACCATGTCCGAGGCGCGGCGCCCCGCCATGATCCGGCTGGCCTCGGCGCCCGTGACGCTGGCCTCATCAGGCTCGGCACCGACCTCGTTGGCGGGCAGGTAGCGCGTCCAGCGGAAGCCGGCCGTATCCTCCTGCGCCTTGGCCAAGAGCGCGCCCGACACCTGCTGCAACCGCGTGACGAAGGCATGTTCTTCCCATGTGGTGGGGTTCATCCAGATCGCCGCCAGCATCCGGAGCGCGGCGTCCGACCGTAGACCCTGTGCTGCCTGATCCGCAATCGCCGAGATCAACGCCCGGTCCTCGTCCCCCGCGCCATGGCTGTCGACATAGCTGCGGTATCGCGGCGTAGCGATAAGAAGCGCCGTCACCGCCTCGCGCAGCGACTCGGGGCCGGCCTCCGCCAGCGCCGACCCGCTCGATGCCGCGACCGCCAGCCGCACCAGCTGCCGCCGCTCGGCCGCCAGTTCGTTGTCCAGGACTTCGGCCTTCGCGCGCGACAGGGCGTCGTGGAAATCCTCCTCCATCCCCGTCGCCTCACGCCAGACCCCGTCCAGCGCACGGATGCCCGCCTCGGGCGTCAGCATGCGCGCGATCAGGCGCCCTGCCTCGTAGCCGGTGGTCCCCACCGTCTGCCAGGCGGGAGGCAGCGTCTCGTCGCCCACCAGGATCTTCTCGACCCACATCGGCGTGTCGGGCAGCGCCTCCGACAGGCGAGTCATATAGGCGGCAGGGTCCGCCAGCCCGTCGATGTGATCGACCCGCAGCCCCTGCACTTGGCCACTGCGCACCAGCCTGAGGATCAGCGCATGGGTGTCGTCAAAGACGCGCGGATCCTCGACCCGCATCCCGATCAGGCCCGTGACGTTGAAGAAGCGGCGGTGGGTGATGCTGTCGCGCTCCATCTCGTAATGGACCAGCCGCCAGTTCTGGGCGTCGTGCAGGCTGCGGAGGTCGTCGGTGCGATCGGTCCCGGGCGCCAGCGGCAAGGCCATCTCGCCCACCCACCACTTGCCCTCCGCGACGCGGAACGCGCCGTCGGTCAGCATCTTTTCGAAGGGCTCTGCCAGGAAGGGCAGGACCAACGGCCCCGCGTGCCAGTCGATGTCGAAATGCCGCGCATATTGGCTGGCGCGACCGTGCTGCAGCACATCCCAGAGCCAAGGGTTCTGAGGCGTGAAAGCGGTGTGGTTCGGCACGATGTCCAGGATGATGCCAAGGTTGCGCGCCTTGGCGGCCGCGGCCAGCCGTTCAAAACCCTCGCTGCCGCCCAAGGCCGGTTCGATCTTCGAAGGATCGGTGATGTCATAGCCGTGGGTCGAGCCTTCGGTCGCCTGGAAGATGGGCGACAGATAGAGATGCGAGGCGCCAAGCCCGGCGATATAGTCCAGCTGCGCTTCCAACCGGGCAAAGTCGAACCCCTCGCGCAGCTGGACGCGATAGGTGGCGGTGGGGATGGTCGGGATCATGGATGGGCCTTCACGGTAAGGTAATAGGGGCCGTCGGGACGGCCGGCACGTAGATGAGGATCGGCCAGCGGGTTGGGGTCGGGCTGGCCGAAGGCCAGGGACAGTTCCAGCCGGCCCGCCGCGAATTGCCAATCGGCGCGGATCAGGCCCGGCTGCGGGCGGGTCACGGTCGCCTCCATCCCCCCGCTTTTCAGCAGCGGCACGACATGGCTGGCGCGGAAGGACAGCGCCTCGCGGGTCAGCCCCAGCCAGGATCGCGCCGGGTCATCCTCGCGCCAGCCAAGGCGGGACCGGGCGAAGGTCTCCAGCGCCAATGGGTCGGGAACCGTGTCCCCAAGCGCGGCAATGCCCGCGAATTCGGCCGCGCGGCCCTTGCGGACGGCCTCGGCCAGATCGCCTGTGTAATCGGCGAAGAACTGAAAGGGGTTGGTCTCGCCCCGTTCCTCGCCCATGAAGACCATGGGAATATAGGGCGCGACCAGCAGCAGCGTATAGGCCACGGCCACAGCCTCGGGATCGGCCAGGGTCAGCAGGCGGTCGCCATGGGCGCGGTTGCCCACCTGGTCATGGGTCTGGGTTGAATTGACAAAGGCGGTCGGCGGCAGATGCCCGCAGGGCGCGCCCCGCGGCTTGTCCTTGCCTTGGCGCGGCTGCCCCTCCTCGACATGCCCCCGGGACAGGGCCAGGGCCAGGTCGCCGACCGGATCGGCGGCAAAGCTGGCGTAATAGCTGTCGTCCTCGCCCGTCAGCGCGACATGGATGGAATGGTGAAAGTCGTCGTTCCAGCTAGCGTCATAGCCGGCCCCTTCGCGCAGGTCGGGCGTGTTGCGGTCATCCTCGGTGATCAGGTGGCGGCGGGGCGTCAGCGCGTGGATGCGCGCGGCGAAATCAGCCATGAACTCGTCCGCGCCGGGCCCCGAGATCTGGTGCACCGCGTCCAGGCGCAACCCGTCCATGCGATATTCGGTCAGCCAGTGCAGGGCGCAGCCGGTCCAGAAGTCGCGCACGGCGGGCTGTTCAAAGTCGATGGCCGCGCCCCAGGGGGTATGCCGTTCGGGGTTGAAGAAATCCGGCGCCGCGTGGTGCAACCAGGCGCCTTCCGGACCGAAATGGTTCATCACCAGGTCCAGGATCACCATCAGCCCCGCCTGGTGGGCCGCATCGACCAGCATCTTCAGGTCATCCGGCGTGCCATAGGCCGGCTGCGGCGCATAGGGCAGCACGCCGTCATAGCCCCAGCCCCGATCACCCGACCACTGGCCCAAGGGCATCAACTCGATGGCAGTGAAGCCCAGTTCGGCCAGCCCGGCCATGCGCCGCGCGGCGGCGGCGAACGTGCCCTCGGGCGTGAAGGTCCCGACATGCATCTCATAGATGACAGCCTCGTCCCAGTCCCGGCCCTGCCAGTCGCAGCGCCAGTCATGTCCGTCCGGCGGCACCAGCACCGAAGGATCCGACACGCCGCCCGCCTGCAGCCGGCTGGCCGGGTCGGGCATGTCCTGCCCATCGACCCGGAACAGGTAGCGATTGCCAGCCGCTGCCGGGGTTTCGACGGACCAGAGGCCGCTGTCATCCCGTGTCATCGACAGGGGCCGATCCTCCAGCAACAGGTCGACCTGCTTGGCGCGGGGCGACCAGAGGCGGAAGGTCCAGTTTCCCGCCGTCAGGCTGGGGCCCCAGAAGTTGTGCGTCATGCCGGCATTCTCCTGTTTGTCACAGGGTTAATGACCAGCCGCCGGGCCGCGTTCCGCAGGTTTGACAAAAAGCAACTGCGTGGCGCGGGTGCGGCATGCGCCTTTGCGAGGCGTCAGGGTTGGGGCTCAATGCGGGCCAAGGCGGCCCCTTGCGTCAGGCTGTCTCCCTCCCGGACAAGATGGGACAGGCGGCCTGCCGACGGTGCCTCCACGCGGGTTTCCATCTTCATGGCCTCGACAACGGCGATGACCTGTCCCGCCTCGACCATTTCGCCCTCCGGGACCTGCCACAGCGACAGTGTGCCGGCGACGGGGGCCGTGACCGCGCCGGGATCCTGGGCGGGCACGGGTTCAGCCGCGGCCGGAGCGGCAGCGCCAAGTAGGCCCTGCGGCAGGCCCAGGTCGTGCCGCTTGCCGTCGATCTCGATCGACAGGCGCAGCATCGGCGCCTCAGAGGGCGGCGTCACGCGGCCGGCGGGTGGCACGGCTTTGGCCAGGCGCTCCGCGAAATCGGTCTCGATCCAGCGGGTATGCACGCCAAAGTCCTGCGTCTCTGCCCGAAACTCGGGCGCGGCGATCACCGCACGGTGGAACGGCAGGACCGAGGCCACGCCCTCGATGCGGAACTCGGCCAAGGCCCGCGCGGCGCGGGCCAAGGCAGTCGGACGGTCGGGGCCGACGACGATCAGCTTGGCCATCAGGCTGTCGAACTGTGCCGAAATCTGACCCCCCTGCACCACGCCGCTGTCCAGCCGCACGCCGATGCCGCCGGGAGGTTGCCACAGCGTCACCGGCCCCGGCGTAGGCAGAAAGCCACGGCCCGGATCCTCGGCGTTGATGCGGAACTCGATCGCATGGCCGCGCGGCGGGGGCACCGCTTCGTCCGACAGCCGCCCACCCTGCGCCACGCGGATCATCGCGCGCAGGATGTCGATACCGGTCGTCTCCTCGGTCACCGGATGTTCGACCTGCAGCCGGGTGTTCACCTCGAGGAACGAGATCATCCCCTCGGCGGACAGAAGAAACTCCACCGTGCCCGCGCCGCTGTAACCGGCATGGGCGCAGATCGCACGGGCGGCCTCGTGGATGCGGTCGCGCTGATCGTCGGTCAGGAAGGGGGCCGGGGCTTCCTCGACCAGCTTCTGGTTGCGGCGCTGCAGGGAACAATCGCGCGTGCCCAGCACCTTGACCGTCCCGTGACAGTCGGCCAGCACCTGCGCCTCGACATGGCGCGGGTGGTCCAGGAACTGCTCGATGAAGCATTCGCCGCGGCCAAAGGCGGCGACAGCCTCGCGCCGGGCGCTGTCGAACAGCTCCTCGACCTCGTCCAGGTGCCAGGCCACCCGCATGCCGCGCCCGCCGCCGCCGAAGGCCGCCTTGATCGCGATGGGCAATCCGTGTTCGCGGGCAAAGGCCAGTGCAGCGCCGCTGTCTGCCACGGGGCCGGGGCTGCCCACGACCAAGGGCGCGCCCACCTCCCGCGCGATCCGTCGCGCCTCGATCTTGTCGCCCAGCCTTTCGATCGCCTCGGGGCCGGGGCCGATCCAGATCAGTCCTGCCTGCTGCACCGCCCGCGCGAACCCGGCATTCTCAGAGAGAAAGCCATAGCCGGGATGAACGGCATCCGCCCCGGCCCGCGCGGCGATCTCCAGGATGCGCGGCCCGTCCAGATAGGTGTCCGCCGGGCTGCTGCCCTCCAGCGCATAGGCGTGATCGGCCAGCCGGACAAAGGGCGCGTCCCGGTCGGGATCGGCATAAACCGCGACGGCCTCGATCCCGTCGTCGCGGCAGGCGCGGAGGATGCGCAGGGCGATCTCTCCGCGGTTGGCGATCAGGATGCGGCGGATCGGCGTCAGCGGGGTGTCAAGAAACATCGCGGTCCTCCGGGACGATCGGGGCAAAGGGGGCATCGGCCGCAAAGCGGATGCGCGCGCCGGGCGGCAGCTGTCCGGCCAGGTCCAGCGCCTCGGGGCGCAACGTCGCGATGACGGGATAGCCCCCGGTCAGCGGATGGTCGGCCAGGAACAGCACCGGCTGGCCGGAATGCGGGATCTGGATCGCTCCGGCCTCTGTTCCCTCCGAGGGCAGTTCGATCCCGTCGCGCGTCACCGGATCGCCCGCCAGCCGGATTCCGACACGCGAGGATTGCGCCGTCACCTGCCACTCCTGCGCCAGGAAATGGCGCAGCATCTTGTCGCTGAACCAGTCGGTGCGGGGCCCCAGGGTCACCGGCAGCGTGACCAGATCGCCCGCCGCAGGCAGATTGGGCCCGCCTTCCGGCGGATGGACGGCGCCCGCGGGACGGCCCGCCGGAGCCAGCACCGAACCAGCGTCCAAGGGGGCGGGGCCAATATGGGCCAGCGTGTCGGTTGACGCCGAACCCAGCACGGGCCGGACCTGGAAGCCGCCGCGCAGCGCCAGATAGCTGCGCATCCCGGCGGCGGGCGCGTCGATTTGAATTTCGTCGCCCGCATCCAGCGCGAAGGCGGCGCCGGGGACGACGGGGTCGTGTCCTTCGGAATGAACCACCACCGCCTGCGCCGCGCCGGCCAGCGCCAGGGTCAGCGGCAACTCCGCCAAGAGGCGTACCGGCCCTAGGGTAATTTCCAACGCCGCCTCGCCCGGCCTGTTCCCGACGGCGCGGTTCGCCCGGCGCAGCGCCCCCTGATCCAGGGCACCCGAAAGCGAGACCCCCTGCCCCCTCTGTCCCACCCGCCCCAGGTCCTGCACCAGGATCGGAAAGGCGGTCGCGACGACACGCAGCCCCCGCGCCCCAAGGGTGGCTGCCGGTTCCGGCACAGCCGTCGCCGGATGGATGCGCCCGCGCGCCGGCACGAAACGGACGCGGGTTCCCGGCCGCAGCAGCGCGGGCGGATCGCGCGCCAGATCCCACATCGGCACCCCGGTGTGCCCGATCAACTGCCAGCCTCCAGGGCTTTCCTGCGGATAGATCCCGCAGAACCGACCCGCCAAGGCAACCGAGCCTGCGGGGATCCTGGTGCGCGGCACCGGGCGCCGCGGCAGGTCGAACCGGGGATCGGCGCAGGTCATATAGGCAAAGCCGGGGGCAAAGCCGCAAAATGCCGTCTGCCATTCGGTGGCCTGATGGGCTGCGATGACCTCGGGCACGCTCAGGCCCATCAGGCAGGCCACCTGGTCCAGATCCTCGCCGTCATAGGTCACCGGCAGCTCGATGGCCTCGGCAGGGATCGGTGTGGGGCCGGTGGTTCCGGCGGGCTGCCGCTGCAGGATCTGGCGGGCCAGCGCACCATCCGCTGCCACGCCCGGTCCGGTGCGGATCATCAGCGTGCGCGCGGCCGGGATGATGTCGGTGACGCCCGCCACCGGGTTTGCCTCCAGCGCCCGGAACAGCGCCAGCGTCCGGTCCAGATCCGGCATCTCGACCAGCAGGCAGCGCGGCCCGACAGGCAGAAACCGAATCACGGGGCAAAGGGCGCGATCGACACGCCCCGGTCCGACAGCGCCTGCCTGATGCGCGTGGCCATCTGCACCGCGCCGGGGCTGTCGCCATGTACGCAGATGCTGTCCGCCTGCAGCTGGAGGCTGCTGCCATCGGCCGCCTGGATGATGCCGGTGGACGCCAATTGCACCATGCGGTCGGCCACCAGATCAACATCATGCAGGACCGCACCGGGCTGCCCGCGCGGGACCAGCGTGCCGTCGGGGGCATAGGCGCGGTCGGCGAAAGCCTCGGCGGCCACGCTGAGGCCCGCAGCCCGTGCGCGATCCAGGATCGGCGCCCCCGCCAGCCCCATCAGCACCAGGGACGGATCGATGGCCAGCACCCCCGCGATGACCGCCTCGGCCTGCCGCGCGTCATGGGCAATGGTGTTGTACAGCGCGCCATGCGGCTTGACATAGGTGACGCGAGTGCCTGCCGCCCGCGCCAGCCCCTGCAGCGCGCCGATCTGATAGATGACATCCGCCGTCAGATCGTCCGGCGCCACCTCCATGTGACGCCGGCCAAATCCCACGCGGTCGGGATAGCTGACATGGGCGCCGACGGCCACGCCCTGACGCGCGGCCTGGCGCAGGGTCTCCAGCAGGCCGCGCGGATCGCCGGCGTGAAAACCGCAGGCGATGTTGGCGGAACTGACGATCTGCAACATCGCCGCGTCATCGCCCATGCGCCAGGCGCCATAGCCTTCGCCCAGATCGCTGTTCAGGTCGATCTGCATGCTTTCTCCATCCTCGACAGAACCCGGCCGCCGGAAGACGGTGACGCGGTCCGAGGTTTGGCAGCATAGGCGTGCCTGTCAAGGATCATTGGGCAGGATCGGGCCGATTGTTCAACACTGCCAAGGGGCCTGATGCTGCCTCGGCAACCACCGTCCTGTCGAAGAGGAACGCCATGGCTGCCCGGTTCGAGCCCGGGGTTTTGCCGAGGCTACGGCCTCTGGCAAGGGGATGGAGCCGGGCGAGGACGCTGCAGGTCCTGCGCCTAGCCGCCCATCACTGCCAGCAGGACCAGGTACATGACGGACGGCCCCAGAAGGCAGCCGAGGCCCGTGTAGAAGGTCGCGGTCATCGCGCCATAGGGCACCAGACGCTTGTCGGTGGCGGCCAGCCCGCCGGCCACGCCGCTAGTCGTGCCCATCAACCCGCCATAGGCCATGGCCGACTTGGCGTTGTTCAGCCCGATCAGCGGCGCCACGAAGGGGGTGCCGATCATCACCAGAACGGCCTTCAGCAGGCCCGCCGCGACCGACAGGGCGATGACCTCGGAACTGGCGCCAAGGGCCGTGCCGGTAACCGGGCCGACGATATAGGTCGCCGCGCCGCCGCCGATCGTGGCCATGCTGACCGCGTCGCGATAGCCGAAGGCCGCGGCGATGGCGGCGCCCACTGCAAAGGACACGACGATCCCCAGGGCCAGGGCAGTGGCCCCTGCGGCCCCCGCCTTGCGCATCACCCGCATGTCGACCCCGTAGGCGGTCGAGACGATCGCCAGGTCGCGCAGCATCGCACCTCCCATCAGCCCGATGCCCGCAAACAGCGGCACATCGGCAATCCCCTTGCTGCCGCCGGTCAGGCTGCCGCCGATCCAGGCCAGGACCAGGCCCAGGATGATGGCCACGGCCGAACCGTGCAGCCGCCCCGCCGTCAGCCGGTCCGAAAGCTGATAGGACAGCCACATCACCACGCCCACCACCACGAAGGCGAAGACCAGGCCGTTCTTGGCCAGAAGCTCGATGATCATCTCCATCCTATCAGGCCTCCTGCGCCATCAGCGGCGGCAGGGGCTCATCCTGGCCGCCGATCCGCGCCACAACCGGGACCAGCGCCCAGCAGGCCGCCGTCGCGGCCAGGCCCACCAGGATCGCCAGCGGCCCGCCGGCCAGCGCCGCGACCACATTCTGCTGCGCGGCCATGGCGACCACGATGGGGATGTACATCGCGCTCCAGAACAGGATGCCCTGTTCGGACAGATCGGGCATCCGCCCGCTGCGGCGCATCCAGTCGGTGACGACGATCAACAGCAGCATGGCAAAGCCCACGCCCCCGACATTCGACTGCACGCCCAGAAGGACGCCCAGCAGGTCGCCCAGGATCACGCCCGCCAGGTGGCAGGCGGCCAGGGCCGCGACTCCATAGATGATCATGATATTCCTCCCGTGATGGTTTGGACCGAAAGCCCCGGCGCGACCTCCTCCGTCGCGGCCCGGCGGTCGGATGTCAGGCGCTTGCTCCGGCATAGAGGCCGGCATGGGCCTTGCGCAGTTCGGCCTTTTGGACCTTGCCCATGACGTTGCGCGGCAGCGCCTCGGCCAGGATCACGCGCTTGGGCTGCTTGAAGCGCGCCAGGCTGTCCGACAGGGCGGCGCGGATGCCGTCCGGGTCAAGGTCGGCGGACTTTGCCACGACGATGGCGGTCACCGCCTCGCCCAGGTCGGGATGCGGCAGCCCGATCACGGCGCTTTCCAGCACGCCGGGCAGGGCGTCGATCGCTTCTTCGACCTCCTTGGGATAGACGTTGTAGCCCCCCGAGATGACCAGGTCCTTGTCGCGCCCGACGATGCGCAGATAGCCGTCCGGCCCGATCGTCCCCAGGTCGCCCGTGATGAAGAACCCATCCTGCCGGAATTCCGAGGCCGTCTTTTCCGGCATGTTCCAGTAGCCTTCGAAGACATTCGGGCCCTGGACCTCGATCAGGCCGATCTCGCCCTGCGGCAGTTCGGCGCCGCTTTCGCGGTCGGTGATCCGGATGCGGATGCCGGGCAGCGCCATGCCGACCGCGCCCGGGATGCGGTCGCCGTCATAGGGGTTCGACGCGATCATGCAGGTTTCGGTCATGCCGTAACGCTCTAGGATCTTGTGGCCGGTGCGCTCGGTGAAGGCGCGGTGATCCTCTGCCAGAAGCGGCGCCGATCCCGACACGAACAGCCGCATCCCGCCGGTCGTCTCGCGGTTCAGGCGGCCGGATTTCAGCAGGCGGGTGTAGAAGGTCGGCACGCCCATCAGCACGGTCGCGCGCTCCATCAGGCCGATGGCTTCGTCGGCATCGAACTTGCTCAGAAAGATCATCGTGGCGCCGGCCACCAGGGCCATGTTGGCCGCCACGAACAGCCCATGCGTGTGAAAGATCGGCAGTGCATGGATCAGGCGGTCATCCGCCGTGAAGCGCCAGCAGTCCAGCAGCGCCTCGGTGTTGGAGGCCAGGTTGCCATGCGTCAGGGCCGCGCCCTTTGAACGGCCCGTGGTGCCGGAAGTATAGAGGATCGCCGCCCGGTCGTCCGGGCCGCAGGGATGCCGATGGGTGCGCGGTTCCGCCTGCCCCGCGCGTTCCATCAGCGATCCGTCGGCGGCATCGCCAAGCGTTTCCACCGCCAGGGTGGCGCTGGCGCGATGGGCATGGGCCTCGGCCTGCGCAGGGTCGCAGACGAACAGGCGCGGCGCCGCGTCGCCGATGAAATAGTCGATCTCGGCCCCGGTATAGGCGGTGTTCAAGGGCAGGAAGATCGCCCCGACCTGCAATGTCGCCAGATAGAGCGCGATCGCCTCGGGCGACTTCTCGACCTGCACGGCCAAGCGGTCGCCGGGCGCGACCCCAAGCGCCGTCAGGGCACCCGCCAGGCGTTCGACCATGTCGCGCATCTGGGCAAAGCTGATATCGGCCTGGCCCGGTCGCTCGAACAGGGTCTTGCCCTGCATGATCTCGGCCGTCTGGACGAATTGTTCGTGGATGGTCTGCATCTGGTGTCCTCCCTTACCCTTGGCCGGCCAGCGCATCAGCCAGTTGCGGGCCATGCGCGACCGTGCCGTCGCGGACGAAAGCTTCGTGCCGGGTCTCGATCCGGTCGAGTTCGTAAAGATAGTTGATCATCAGCCCATGTGCCGCCCTGAGGGCGGAGGGCGCGAAATCGGCCGGCCAGTTCAGGCGATGGGCGCTGGCGCCGTTGCCGAGGTGAAAGCGCGCGACCGGATCGGCGGGCAGGCCGCCCCTGCCCTTTTCCGCGACGATGTAGCGGGCGGCCAGCGCCAGCACCTCGGGGCGCAGCCGGTCGGCCGTGGACGCGTCAGTCTTCCAGTCACCCCCTACCAGCGCCTGCGACAGCGTCCGGGCGCGGTCGTCCTCCTGCGACGCCAGCCAGCGGGCAAAGCCCGGAACGGGCGACAGGGTGACAAAGCAGTTCAACTGCGGCAGTTCGGCTGACAATTCCGCCACGACCTGCTTGATCAGAAAATTGCCAAAGCTGACGCCCTTCAGTCCCGCAAGGCTGTTGTTGATCGAATAGAAGACCGCCGTGTCCGCCGGTGCCGCATCGCGGCTTTCGGGCGCGGTCAGGATCGGGCCGATGGCGTCGGGGATGCCACGGGTCAGCGCCACTTCGACGAAGATCAGCGGCTCGTCGCCCGTGGCGGGATGGAAGAAGGCGAACAGGCGGCGATCCGCCTCAGAGAGGCGCCGCTTGAGATCCTGCCAGCCCTCCATCCGGTGGACACT